>JBCBZY010000246.1:0-4380 GCA_039815115.1 Pseudomonadota bacterium
CGGAAGCCTTTGATGCCGCTGTTCGGGCTTACGGAGCGCCTGGCTTTACCTATGCCGAGTCGCTGTCCAATGCGGTCCGGGTCAATGTCACGGAGCGGGTGTTCACCGCCAATGAAGCGCCGCCGGATACCAGCATCTACCTGCATCATGAAATGGCCCAGACGCCGCTTTATCCCTCGAAACTGTTCTTCTTTTGCGAAATCGCGGCGGAGGAAGGCGGGGCGACGCCGCTATGCCGTTCCGACGTCCTGCTGGAACGCTTGCGGGAAAGCGATGGCGCATTTGTCGAACGGCTGGAAAGCCAGGGCGTGCGCTATACCAATATCATGCCGGCCAGCGATGATGCCGGTTCCGGTCAGGGGCGCAGCTGGCGCAGCACATTGGGTGCCACGAGCAGAGAGCAAGCGGAAGCCCGGTTGGCCAAGCTGGGCTATGACTGGCAATGGCAGGATGATGACAGCCTGCGCGCGACGACGCCGGTACTTGATGCTGTGCGGCAACTGCCGGATGGCCGGGCCGTCTTTTTCAATCAGCTGATCGCCGCCTTTCGCGGCTGGTCGGACAGCCGCAATGATCCGTCCCGCGCGATCAGCTTTGGCGATGGCGAACCGATCACCGTGGCGGACATGGCCGAAGCCATTCGATTGTCGGAAGAACTGACCTTCGACATGCCGTGGCAGCCGGGCGACGTGGTCCTGGTCGACAATTTCCTGGTCATGCACGGCCGCCGACCCTTTTCCGGCAAGCGTCGGGTGCTGGCCTCGCTGATCAGCTAATAGCGGCCTCGGGCGCGGTTCGCGCTTTCCAGAACCAGTAAGCGAGATTGCAGGCGACCAGTGCCGAGAGCATCAGGGCGAATGGCGTTTTCAGTCCCTGTCCCGAAGCCAGGCCGATATCTGAGAACAGCAGGTAGAGCGCAACGACACAGGAAAACAGCGTGAACGCCAGCGGTCGGGCATAGGCCCAGGGGGTCATGTCGACCTTGCTCTTGCTGGTGAATTCCCACGCCTTTTCGCGCGGCCGCCAGGCGCCGACGGCGAGCATGATGCCGACCTCGATCACGAACAGGATGGCATATTGGTGGAGAAAATGGATTGTGACCACCTCATCGAATGCGAAACGGAGCAAGCCATAGGCGGTGACGTGAAACAGGATCACGAGCTTGGCGCCCAGCGCCGGCACCTGCCGCGTGAACAGGCCGACAATCACGATCACCACGGTCGGGATATTGTAGAAGCCGGTGAATACCCGGATGACCTGCCACAGGCCCTGTTCGGCGAAATAGAGCAGGGGCGCCACGAGAAACGAGAAGAGCGCGATGACAATGGATGCGACCTTGGCCACGCGGACCAGCTGCTTGCCGTCGGGCTTCGTGCGTGTCCAGGGACCATAGACGTCCAGCGCGAACAGGGTCGCGGCGCTGTTGAGCAACGAGTTGAACGAGCTGAATACAGCGCCGAGCAGCACGGCGAGGAAGAAGCCGGAGAGATAGACGGGGAGGACATCGCGAATCAGCCGCGGATAGACCTGGTCAATCGAACCGAGACCGGGGCCGTAGAGATGATAGGCAATCACGCCCGGGATCATCATCATGAACGGGACCAGGACCTTGAAAAAGCCGGAGAACAGCACGCCCTTCTGACCTTCCGCCAGCGACGCGGCACCAAGCGTGCGCTGGATGACATATTGATTGGTGCACCAGTAGAACAGGTTGGCAAAGAGCATGCCTGTAAACAGCGTCCCGAACGGGGTTGGATCGTCCGCACCGCCAATGGCGTTGAGCTTTTCCGGATGTTCGCTGATCAGGCGATTCAGACCATTGCCAAAATCTCCCTGGCCCAGCGCGATCAGACCGAGCACAGGCACCAAAACACCGATGATCAGCAGACCTATGCCATTGATGGTGTCAGACACCGCCACCGCTTTCAGGCCGCCGAAAATCGCATAGACCGACCCGATAGCGCCAATCGCGACCACCGTGGTCACCAGGGCCGGGAAATAGTCCAGTCCCGTGAGACCCGGAACATCGAATAGCTGCATGACCGCGATCGAGCCGGAATACAGCACGGACGGGATCGTCACCAGCCCATAGCCGAGCATGAACAGGATCACCGACATCCGCCGCACCGTGTCGTCAAAACGGTCGTTGAGAAACTCCGGCAAGGTCGTGAAGGCCCCGGCGAGATAGCGCGGCAGGAAAATCAGCGCCATCGCGATGGTCGCAATCGCGGCGGTGACCTCCCACGCCATGCTCGACAGGTTATAGCCATAGGCGGACCCGTTGAGCCCGATCAGCTGTTCGGCCGACAGGTTGGTGAGCAATAGCGACCCTGCGATGAACACGCTGCTGAGCCCGCGCCCGGCGAGAAAATAGCCATCCTTGTCTTCGACCGTACCGCGCGTCCGGCGCCAGCTGATCCACGCGACCAGCCCCATGAAGAACAGACAGCTGGCAAGCGTGAACAAAAGACTGCTGCTGTCCAAATGCCGATCCTTCCCCTTAAGCCGGGTGAATAGAGCATATCCCGAAGCGAAGGGAAATGCTGATTGTCGGGAAAGGGACTTTGGTCAAGGGAGCGGCCGGGCGTTCCACCTGGCGAGCTCTTCGCGCGTATCAATATCCACCAGCTCACCGGGATTGGCCGCAACCACTTCCGCCTTTGCGATCAGCTCGCGGGCACCGGTGTCGCCGGTCAGTCCGATCAGTTTGCCAAAATGGCGGGATCCGAACAGGGCCGGTGGCGAGCGTTTGCCGCCATTAATCGCACACAGGATTTCCGAGCCGTCACCGCTGCAAAAGGCTGCGACAAGCTGCCCCAGCAAGGAGTCCGACACAAAGGGCATGTCCGCCAGACAGATCAGCAGGCCATCGGCCCCTGTGTCCTGCGCATGACGCGCGGCGAGGGCAACCGATGTGCCCATGCCGGACCGGGACTCCGGATTGGTCAGGATGTGAAATCCCAGATCGCTCCACAACGAACCGGATTCGCCTGTGTCCGGTGAAACAACCGCAATCCGGTCGGTGAACTCCGCTTTTGCGAGTGTTTCGGCGGCATAGTGTCCGAGCATCTTGCCATGCAGATCCTGGGCAAGCTTGTCCGCGTGGCCAAAGCGCTCGGACTGACCCGCGGCCAGCAGGGCAGCGCAGAGGCGTCGAGAAGTGGTCACGGGATCAATTGCCCCAGGCGATTATTCCGACCCGGTTGATGCCAGCCAGGCGATCACTGCCTTGCGTCGGTCGGGATCGGGCAGGGCACCTGCCACCATCGTGGTGCCGGGAACCTTGCCGGTCGGATCGGCCAGATAGGCATCCAGGTCGGCTTCGGTCCATGTCAGCCCTGACGCCAGCAGCGCTTCGGAATAGGGAAAGCCCTCGACCGCTCCGGCTTTCGCACCGACAATGCCGTACAGATTGGGTCCCGCCATCGCGGCCGCATCGGGTTCTGCCGCATGGCAACCCGAGCAGGTGGCAAATACGGCTTCACCGGTTGCGACCAGATCAGTTGTTGCATCCGGGGCGCTATCAGCATCGGCGGCGGCCGTCGGTGTAGCTTCACCCGGTTCGCGCACGACAATCTGTTCCACCGGTTCCGGCGCTGGCTCGCTGCTGCAGCCAGCCAAAGTGATTGCCAGCCCAAGGGCGATCAGGGGTGCATGGATTTTCATTCGGGAACTCCGCTCGGAAAGATCAGGCAAATTCGTGCTTGGCCAGTGGCAGTTCGCGCAGCCGCTCGCCGGTTGCCGCGAATACTGCATTGGTGACCGCCGGTGCCAGGGGTGGCAATCCGGGTTCACCCGCACCGCCGAGCCGCTTGGCATCGCCATTGATGATCTTGACCGCGATTTCCGGCGACTCGTCGATGCGCAGCATCTTGTAGTCATGGAAATTGCTCTGCTGCACCGCGCCGTCCTTCACGGAAATCTCGCCATAAAGTGCGGCTGTCAGACCATAGATGATGCTGCTTTCCATCTGGGCCGCAAATCCGTCGGGATTCATCGCATAACCGGGGTCAGCACAGCAGAAAACCTTCGTGACGCGAGGTTTTGGACCGCTCATGTCGATTTCCACCACTTCGGCAACGATCGTGCCGAAGGAGGGTACAAAGGCAATGCCGCGACCATGTTTTGCGGGCAGTTCGCTACCCCAGTCCGCCATTTTCGCAGCGCCGTCGAGCACTGCCAGATGTCGCGGTGAACCGGCAAGCAGTTCGCGGCGATATTCATAAGGATCCTTGTTCGCCGCATGGGCCATTTCGTCGACAAAGGATTCGATGAAATAGCTCTGCTGGCTGTGATCCACCGACCGCCACGGTCCGAAACGCAAGTGCATCGGCACGTCGATCTTGCGGATCCGGTGATTGGCAATGTTGTAATAGGGCA
>JBCBZY010000078.1:0-9979 GCA_039815115.1 Pseudomonadota bacterium
ACAGCCTGATCCCACCGGGAGACGCGCTGCGCTGGAACCGGATTGGCGGCAAAGGCGGATCGGAGCCGGGAGTTGTGGCCTTTGCGTTTCTGACACAGGCCAAATCCGGGAAGACCTATGCCATATCAGGCAGCTGGAACAACACGCAGCAGCCGGTCGACAATGCGAAATTTCTGACGCTGATGAACCGCCTGCTCAACCTCGTTGCAAAATAGCGACGACCGATCAGCTCCCGGAAAGAGCGGCGACGAGCGCCTTCACCTTTTTCTGCCGCCATTGCGGCAAGGGCGCCACCAGCCAGTAACCGCGCGAAGACTTGCTGTCTTCGCCAATCACCACAACCCGGCCTGATCCCAGATCCCGCTCGACCAGCATTTTCGGAACCCAGGCGTGTCCGAAGCCATTGGCGGCGGCTTCGATGGCCAATCCGCCATCTGCCACGCGCATCAACGTTTCTTCGCCCTTTGAGATCGGACAGCCGGGCCAGTCGATTTTCTGTCCCGGTTCGTCTGCGCTGGCGGCCACTTTCACGAAATTGGTATCGCCGATCAGCACGCCTTCATGCTCGCCAGGCCCGTCGGTCAGACCGATGGCGACATCGAGATTGGCTTCGGTGAAATCGGCGCCACCCTCGGAAGCGACGAGAGCAAAGCTGACATCGGAATTGTCAGCAGAGAATTGGGCGAGACGTGCGTTCAACCATTTGGTTGTGAGATCCCGGGGGGCCGCAATGGTGAGCATATGCGACGATTGGCCTGCCTGCATGGCCCGTACCGATTCCTCAAACTGCAGAAAGCCCGACCGCAGGGCATCGAGACCCGCCTCCGCTTCGTCGGTCAGCTCCAGTCCCTTGGGTGTGCGACGGAACATTACCACACCGAGCATATCCTCCAGCGCCCGGATCTGCTGCCCGACAGCGGCTGGCGTGACGGCCAGCTCATCGGCAGCCCGCGTAAAGCTGAGATGACGCGCGGCGGCGTCGAGGACCCTCAGGCCATTCAGTGGCAGATGTGTTCTTTTCACGGGTCCGGGCTCAGGGCTCGACCGTCGGCATGTTCAGCGGAAAATGCGGGATGCGAACCGCGAAGGGTTCTGGGTCCGATCCGTTGAACATGAAATGGCCTTCCATCGCTCCATGCGGTGTATTGAGCGGGCAGCCCGAAACATAGTCATGCGACTTGCCCGGCTGAATGATCGGCTGTTCTCCGATCACGCCTTCGCCGTCCACCTGGTGGAGGCCGCCATGTCCGTCACTGATCCGCCAGTGCCGGGTAAGCAACTGCACTGCTGTCTCGCCGTGGTTTTCAATCCGGATATGATAGGCCCAGAACCAGCGCAGGCCATCAATGTCCGACTGTTCCGGAAGAAATGTGACCGAAACCCGAACGGTGACGTCTTCGGTAGTTTCGGCATAGGGGAAAAAAGAATCCATGCTCTTACGATAGCGTCAAAGACCGATGGACGAAAGAGCCTGATCAAGGTCATTGATCAAATCAATCGGGTCTTCCAGTCCGACATTGATCCGCACCATGTCTTCGGTAATTCCGACCTCGAGCCGGGCCTCTTCAGCGAGTCCATAGTGCGTTGTGGAAGCCGGATGGCACATGAGGGATCGACTGTCGCCGATATTGTTTGAAATATCTATTAACTTCAATGCGTTAAGAAGGCCATACGCTTCCTTGCGCCCACCACCAACATGCAACGAGAATATCGGCCCGGCGGCCTCCATCTGACTCATTGCAAGATTATGCTGCGGATGGCTCGGCAAACCGGGATAGAGAACCTTCTCCACCCGCTGTTCGAGAAATTTGCCTACCTCGAGCGCGTTCATCGTCTGGCGCCGGATACGCAGGTCCAGCGTCTCCAGTCCCTTGAGCACCACCCAGGCATTGAATGCACTGAGCGTCGGCCCGGTATTGCGGGTAAAGGCGAGCAGCGTTTCTTCGATAAATTCCTCGGTCCCGCACACCGCACCAGCAAGGACACGGCCCTGCCCGTCCATCATCTTGGTCGCGCTATAAGCCACAACATCAGCGCCATATTCCATCGGACGCTGCAACACGTTGGTGGCGAAGGCATTGTCGACAACCGTGGTGATGCCCTTGGCTTTCGCCAGATCACATACCGCCCGCAGGTCAATGATATCCATTGTCGGATTGGCCGGAGTTTCGAAGAAAAACACTTTGGTATTCGGCCTCACGGCCTGTTCCCAAAGAGCGATATCCCGCCCGTCAATAACGGTCGCCTCGATCCCGAATTTCGGCAGCAGGCTGTCGATCAGCCAGCGGCAGGACCCGAACAATGCGCGGCTGGCCACGACATGATCTCCGGTTTCCAACTGGCACAGCAAGGCGGCCGTCATCGCGGCCATGCCCGATGCCGTGGCCCGGCAAGCTTCCGCCCCTTCCATCACCGCGATCCGTTCTTCCAGCATGCGGACAGTCGGATTTTGCAGCCGGCTGTAGGTCATGCCTTCCTGCTCGCCGGCGAACCGCGCGGCGGCGTCTTCTGCGCAATCATAAGTATAACCGGAGGTCAGAAACAGCGCTTCAGAGGTTTCCCCGAATTCTGTGCGCATGGTCCCGCTGCGCACGGCCTGTGTCGCCGGTCGCCAGTTTTTCGTGGTTTCGCGATTGCTGCCCGTATCTTTTTTCATGGATTGCTTCCTAAAGCGGTTCGCGGTCAGCTGGCAAGCTGCGCGACGACTGCATCTCCGATTTCGGAGGTTGAGGCACTGCCGCCCAGGTCATGACCGAGCACGCCCTGTTCGAGAACCTGCGCCACCGCTGCTTCCAGACGCGCCGCTTCAGCTTCCATGCCAAAACTGTGGCGCAACATCATCGCGGCGGACAGGATCATCGCGGAAGGATTGGCAATCCCCTGCCCCGCAATATCCGGCGCACTGCCGTGAATAGGCTCGTAGAGACCGCGGGTGCCAGTGCCCAGCGAGGCGGACGCAAGCAGGCCAATCGAGCCGACACACATGCTCGCCTGATCCGACAGGATATCACCGAAAATATTGCCGGTCAGCATCACGTCAAACTGACCGGGATTGCGCACCAGCTGCATTGCGGCATTGTCGACATACATGTGGCTCAGCTCGACATCGGGATATTCCGGCGCGATTTCCTCGACCACCTTGCGCCACAGCACCGAGGTTTGCAGGACATTGGCCTTGTCGACCGAACAGAGTTTCCTGCGGCGCCCCTGCGCAGCCCGGAAGGCGACATGGGCAATGCGGCTGACCTCGTCTTCGTCATAGGCCATGACATCATAACCTTCGCGGCGACCGGCCCCGGTCGTGCGCTGGCCCTTTTCGCCAAAATAAACGTCCCCGGTCAGCTCGCGCAGGATCAGCAGGTCAATTGCACCCGCCACTTCCGGCTTCAGCGCCGAGAGATTTTCCAGCCCCGCAAAAGCCTTGGCGGGACGCAAATTGGCGAAAAGCTGCAATTCCTTGCGCAGACCCAGCACGGCGCTTTCCACGCGGAGTTCCCGGCGCAGGCCGTCCAGTTCGGGATCACCGACCGCGCCGAACAATATTGCGTCGGCGGTTTTCGCCAGATTCAACGTCTCATCAGGTAACGGATGGCCATGTTTGCGATAAGCTACACCGCCAACATCGGCATGATCCAGACGCAGACCGTCGAGACCCAGCGCCTCGAGCGCCCGCAGCGCTTCTGTCATGATTTCCTGTCCGATGCCGTCGCCGGCAAGTACCGCAATATGCATGCCCATTCCTCTGTTAACGGAACGACCTCCTGCCGTGTGAATCGCGATTAGGCAACCGGTGTTTAGGCCTCTATCCGCTTTAGCCGATCCACGAGCACAGCGCGCGACGCCATGACGTCATTTCGGCGGTCGGCGAAAAAATGGCGCTGGAGGAAAAACCCGGTGACTTTCAGGCCTGCGAATATGTCTTCCCAGTCTGGCTGACCGGAGTCCCGCAGGAAGGCCGGGAGTGGCAATAACCGCTCGCGATAGCTCTCTCCGGCTGCCGTACTGACAGCCGCCGCACTTTTCGGGCTGATGAAGGTCAGATCCTCCTCGCTGCCCGTCACAATACATTTGTCGAGCGCCAGCCCGAAACCCAGTTCGGACAGCAGCAGCAATTCATAACGCACCTGTGCCACCGCCCAGCCCTTCGCTGAAGGCGCCCGACAGATTGCGTCAAGCAGAGCGGTCAGCGCGCTATGCAACCGGGGATAATTTTGCTCTTCCGGCAAAGTCGCCGCGGTCAGTGCCGTCGCCCAGTTGAGTCCGGCACTGGCCAATGGCTCGCCCAGATAGGCACCCCGGCTCTGCACCAGTTCCGCGGTCATCGATGCTAGCTGATCCTCCGTCCGCGCGCGGTAATCCGCCTGCACGATATTCGAAGGGATCAGCACTGGCCGCATGGTCCGCGACCGGGCACCCCGAACATAGCCGGCGATCAACCCGTTGTCCGGCGTCAGCGAGCGCACCACCGCGCCATGCTCGCCATGAGGGCGAACCGAGCAGATAATCGCGGAGGTGCGGAGATGCGGCATCGATAACTAGTTCCCCGGCCCGCGCGAGAATTGCTGGTTTCGCTCACCCATGGAAATAGTCGTACACTTTTTGCGCCACGGTCTTCGATACACCCGGCGCGCCTTGGAGGTCGTCGAGGGAGGCGTTCTTGACTGCGCGGGCTGTACCGAAATGTAGCAACAGCGCTTTCTTCCGTGCCGGACCGATACCGGGCACGTCATCGAGTGAGCTGTGACCCACCGCCTTGGCGCGTCTGGTGCGGTGGGCGCCGATGGCGAAACGGTGCGCTTCGTCGCGCAGGCGCTGGAGGTAGAAGAGCACCGGGCTGTTCATCGGCAGGTTGATTTCGCGGCCGTCCATCATGTGGAAGGTTTCCCGGCCAGCATTGCGGTCTGGACCCTTCGACACGCCGATCATCAGCACATCCTCAACCCCGATTTCCTGCAGAGCGTCCCGTGCTGCGCTCATCTGGCCCTTGCCCCCATCGATCAGCACCAGATCCGGCCATTCACCCCGCGCGCGGTCAGGGTCTTCCTTCTGTGCCCGGGCAAAGCGCCGTTCAAGCACCTCGCGCATCATTGCAAAATCATCTCCCGGTGCGATGTCCGGGTTTTTGATGTTGAACTTGCGATAAGCGTTCTTGCGGAAACCCTCCGGCCCCGCAACGACCATACCGCCAACCATATTGGTGCCCTGAATATGGCTGTTGTCGTAAATCTCGATCCGGTCGGGCACGGCATCCATGTCGAACAGGTCGACCATTTCCCGCATGATTTTCGCCTGGGTCGAGGACTCGGCCAGCCTGCGGTCCAGCGCTTCCTGGGCATTGCGGCTGGCCTGTTCGAGTAGCTTGCGGCGATCCCCGCGCTGGGGTTTCGATACGCTAACCCGATAATCCGCCTTGGTGCTGAGCGCTTCGGCCAGCAATTCCGCATCGGGCAGTTCGCGGTCCAGCAAAACGAGTTTCGGGGGTGGCATGCGGTCATAAAACTGCATCAGGAAACTGGCGAAAACCTCGTCAATCTCGACATTACTGGTATGCGCCGGGAAGAAGCTGCGATGACCCCAATTCTGGCCCCCGCGAATGAAAAAGGCCTGGATACAGACGGTGGAGCCCCTGGATGCCAGAGCAAAAATATCCGCATCTGGGAGACCTGCCGCATTGACCGCCTGATTGCCCTGAATGAAGGTCAGCGCTTTCAGCCGGTCGCGATAGACAGCCGCCATTTCGAAATCGAGCGCTTCGGAGGCTTTCTCCATTTGCTCGCCCAGTTTGCCCTGCACTTCGGTCGACTTGCCGGACAGGAAATTGCGGCTGTCCTCGACGAGCTCGGCATAATCTTCCTTGCTGATCCGGTCGACACAGGGCGCGGAGCAGCGCTTGATTTGATAGAGCAGACAGGGCCGGGACCGGTTGTTGAAAAAGCTGTCGGTGCAGCTTCGGAGCAGGAACAGTTTCTGCAGCGCGTTGAGCGTCTGGTTGACCGATCCGGCGCTGGCAAAGGGGCCGAAATACTGGCCTTTGGCGCGCCGGGCGCCGCGATGCTTCTGGATACGCGGAAAATCATGATCTTCGCGCAGCAGGATGAAGGGAAAGCTTTTGTCATCCCGGAGCAGCACATTATAGGCCGGCCGGAATTTCTTGATCAGTTGCGCTTCGAGAAGCAGCGCCTCGGCCTCGCTGCCGGTCGTGACAATCGTCATGGAACGGGTCTGGGCCACCATACGCAGCAAACGCTGCGGCAACCGCGCCATTTGCACATAAGCGCCCACGCGGGCCTTCAGGGAACGGGCCTTGCCGACGTAGAGAACATCGCCCCGCTGGTCCTGCATCCGGTAGACCCCTGGGCGGGTTGGCAGTGTCTCCAAAACCTCGCGGATCGCCGCCATTCCGGTTTCCAGATCCGGAGTATCGCCCTCCCCGCGCACCGCATAGGTCGCCTTTTCCTCGTTGAAACGGGAAGCGGCATTGGGCTGGTCGGGACGGTCGGCCTTGGACATGAAAAGGTTTTAGGTGAGGTACGTTTGCAATGCCAGAATCAATCGCCGGGAACCCACAACATTGTCATTCCCGCGCAGGCGGGAATCCAGTGCGGGATTGCAAAAATCTGGTTTTGGGAAATGGATCCCCGCTTTCGCGAGGATGACACGGCAGGTTTAATTTACCGTCTTGCCGATATCGCCAATGGCCTTGTCGACCAGCGACTTGTCCGCATCGGCGTCATGCTTCGCCGCAATCAGGTTTGCAGCAGCCTGAGTAGCCGCTGTCGCAGCCTTGGCCCGAACGGCAGCAATGGCCGAACGTTCGGCGGCGGCAATTTTCTCTTCGGCCATTTTCTTGCGACGAGCCACCAGCGCTTTGGTATCGGCAGTTGCCTGCTCGACCAGGGCTTCGGCTTCCTTCTCCGCACTCGCCATCAGGGCTTCGGCTTCAGCCTGAGCCCCAGCCGTCTTGGCTTCATATTCGGTCTTCAGCGCTTCGGCTTCCTTGCGCAGATTGGCGGCTTCATCCAGCGTCTGCTTGATTTCGGCAATCTGCTTGTCGAGCATCCCGCTGACCAGCTTCGGGACCTTGGCCCAGATCATAAGCCCGAAGACGATCAGCATGCCGATCGCTACCCAGCCGGTTGCGTCCAAACCGAGAGCGGTTGGCTTTGCGCCTTCTGCCAAAATGGTCAACAGCATGATCTATCTCCTAGCCCGGCCGCTCAGAAAGCGGCCTTCACGGCCTTTTTTGCGTCATCCGCCGTCACCTTGGTGCCGGATACGGTCGCAACAATGTCGCGCGCCGCTTCGGCTGCAACGGTCTCAATTTCTTTCAGCGCATCTGCCTGCGCAGACTTCAACGCGGCATCGGCCTCATCTGCCTTTTTGGCAATGCTCGTATCTGCACGCTTGATCGACGCTTCGTTCTTTTTCGCCGCCTCGGCCTTGGCAGAGGTGATGGTTGAAACAGCATCGGCTTTCGCGTCATTGATCCGCGTGCGATAATCTTCCTCGATCTGATCCGCCCGGTCCCGCGCCGTCTGTGCGGCCGCGAGGTCGTCACTGATCCGCTTCTGACGGTCGTCCACGGTCTTGCTGATTTTCGGCACCATATTTTTGGCGATACCAAAATAAATGATCCCGATGACAATCAGGAGCCAGAAAAACTGGCTACCGTACACATCCATGAGCTGAGCAATTTGAGGCATTATTCACCCGTTGGTTCGAAACGCATAACCGGCAAAAGCCGGCAAAAATCGGAGCGACCGAAGCCGCTCCGGAAATCTGTCTTACGCAGCTGGCGGTGCGTAGAGAATGATCATCGCAACGGCGAAAGCGATCAGGCCGAGCAATTCAGCAGCCGCGAAGCCGATGAAGAGACGTCCCTGCTGACCGTCAGCCGCGGATGGGTTACGCAGAGCGCCTTCAAGGAAGGAGCCGAAGACGTTACCAACACCGGTAGCCGCCGCGCCAACGCCGATTGCCGCAAGGCCGGCGCCGATTACTTGTGCAGAAGAGAGATCCATTTTTGTACTCCGTTTTTCTAATCTAAATATGGTTATTGAAAGTGACTTAGTGAAGGTTTTCCGCGTCGTTTATGTAGAGCGACGTGAGAAGTGCGAAAACATAGGCCTGAATGGCACAAACCAGCAGTTCGAGCGCACTCACAAAGGCGATAAAGACGATGCTGAGACCGGCGACCAGAAGGCTGGCTCCACCGGCATCAATTGACTGAATAACGAAATTGGCAAACACCTTGACCAGAATATGGCCGGCGATCATCGCAACAAACAAACGCAGCGCGAGGCTGAATGGACGGACGAGGAAGGACAGCAGCTCGACCATGAAAATCAGCGGGATCATGGCAAGCGGGGTCCCGTGCGGAATGAACAGGCTGAAAAACTTCAGTTTGTGCTTCCAGAAACCGACGATGAGGACGATGGAAAAGCTGATCGCGGCCAGCAGGCCGGTCACAGTGAACTGGCTGGTAACGGTGAACGGATGAATACCCGCGATTCCGACGGGCATCATGCCCCACCAGTTGGCGAACAGGATGAACATGAACAAGGTGAACACCCAGGGCGTATATTTCTTGCCATTGGGACCGATGCTGGTGTCGATGATATTATCGACAAAGCCGATCACGCCTTCAACCATCAGCTGCCAGCGACCGGGAACCAGTTCCCGCTTCATGCCGCCGCGCATGAACAGATAAATGGTGATCAGAACAACGAACATCCAAAGCGCGCTATTCGTAAAATTGATTTCCTGTCCGAACAGATTGAAACCCAGCCCTTCAACAAGCGGCTGCACCTCAAACTGGTACATTGGATCAATTTTGCCTTCTTCAGCCACGGATTTACCCCTGATCATCGTTCGGTACGTCAGCCTTTGCATCGCGCGCGGACTGCGTGGAAATTACATAAATCTTTCTGAATGCCACGCCCGTTCCGAGGAAAAAGAACAGCAACAGAAATAATGGCGTTGTTCCCAGCCAGGTGTCAAAAGCCCACCCAAGAAGAAAACCGGCAGCCACGCCTCCGACCAGATAGCTCAGCACCCGGGCTCCGAGCCGCTGATTTTCATCAGGTCCGCGGTTCCGGTGCCCCTGCTTGATCCGCTCTTTGTCCTGTGCCCGTTTCAGTCGCTCTTCGAGAGCCGAAACCCGCACATCTTCATCGAGTGGATCCTGATCAGATTCGCTTGCCGTCATTTTTCACCTTTCAATGCCCCGAAAGCCACGAAAAAGTGCCATAAAAAACAGCAGGCCGACCCGCCAAGGCGCGGTCCGTTTAGGAAAGCCCGAGCGCCAAGTCAACAGCCATGCTGCATTGCGAAAAAAGAGGGGTTTTTTCCGGGCAGGTTCGTGCTGCCCGACCTGCAAATCCTGTTTTTCCAATGCCTGTCAGTACGCGTGGAATAAACATGGCGGCGGTGCGTGTCTTCATTGATATGCTAGTGGCCAGAGACGGGCTGGTGTGTTTGAAACCTGACAAGACAGATCGCCCCGACCGATGAAAAGGAAACGCGCTCGTGACTGCTACGTCCCAGATCAACATTTTCGACCCCACCGTACTTGTGAGCCCTTATGAAGCCTATCGCGAACTCCGCAAAGGCCCTGCGCTCCATCACGTGCCTGAAATGAACGTCCATGTGGCTACACGCTATGACATAGTCCGGGAGATTATTCGGGATACGGAGGTTTTTTCCAGCGAATATACCGTCTTTTTCGAACAGATGCGCGCCATGGGCATAGCCGCGGCCACGCCGGATGTGCGGGCGGAGCTCGCGCGGCTGGAAAAAGAGATCATCCCGCCTGTCCCAACCATGCTGACGCTGGATGAGCCCGGTCACACCCGCTATCGCTCGCTGGTCAGCGCTCTGTTCACCGCCAAGGAGACCCGCAAGTCCGAAGCGGCAGTGAACGAAGTAGTCGAGGACACTATTGCCGGGCTGGGAGAGGACAGATCTATCGAATTCATGG
>JBCBZY010000119.1:0-8036 GCA_039815115.1 Pseudomonadota bacterium
CCGCGCAGCAGCACGGATCCGCTGGCCATGCTGGTCAAGCAGGATCTGGATCCATTTTCTGTGGACGAACTGGACGCCAGAATTGCCCTGCTCAAAAAAGAGATAGATCGCTGTGAATCCCGGACAAAATTCGCGGTATCCCATCGCGCCAACGCGGATGACCTGTTCCGCAAAGGATAATGCTGGCATTCTGGTAAGGATTTGTTAACCCTGTATGTTAATAATTGATCTGGTCCGATCCGCAGCCGGTTACCAAGGAGAGAAACCGACAATCAATATTCATCCAGTCAAAGATAAACTTGGCCCGATCCTTGCTTTTCCTTTCTCCGCAGCCCTTGATGTTCAACGGTCTGCGCATAGATAGAAGAAGAACAGATACGAAACACAGGATCAAGGCCGGGATGCAGGAGAGCAGCCGCCCACGATCAACGGGACGCCAGATTGTCCCCCAAGGAGTTAAATGCATGCCATCATTCGCTGAATCTCTGGAAAAGACCCTGCATCAGGCTTTGAAGCATGCCGCCGACCGGTCTCATGAATATGCCACGCTGGAGCATTTGCTGCTCGCGCTTATTGAAGATGCCGACGCATCCCAGGTGATGAATGCCTGCGGCGTTGATATTGGCGAGCTGGAAGATGCGGTTGTCATCTATCTCGACAGCGAACTTGATTCCCTCAAGGTGGAAAAAACCATCGACCCGTCTCCAACCTCAGGTTTTCAGAGGGTTGTACAGCGCGCCATCCTCCATGTGCAGTCTTCCGGCAAGGATGAAGTGACCGGCGCCAACGTGCTCGTTGCCCTGTTCTCCGAACGCGAAAGCTATGCCGTCTATTTCCTCCAGCAGCAGGACATGAGCCGGCTGGACGCGGTTTCCTTCATCAGTCACGGAGTCGGCAAGGGCGGCCAGGCGATGGATCCGGCGGAATTGTCAGGCAGTGACGAGTCGGATGAGAAAAAGGACGCCAAGAACAAGAAAGAGACGGCGCTCGACCAGTTTACCGTTAATCTCAACGAAAAGGCGAAGGACGGCCGCATTGATCCGCTGATCGGTCGCCAGGCCGAAGTGGATCGCACCGTGCAGATCCTGTGCCGTCGTTCGAAGAACAATCCGCTCTATGTTGGCGAGCCCGGCGTCGGAAAAACCGCGATTGCCGAGGGCCTCGCCCTGCGTATTGTCGAGGAAACCGTCCCTGACGTACTCAAGCCAGCCGTGATCTATTCACTCGACATGGGCTCACTGCTCGCCGGAACCCGCTATCGCGGCGATTTCGAGGAACGGCTGAAACAGGTTGTATCGGAGCTGGAAAAACTGCCCGACGCGATCCTCTTCATTGACGAAATTCATACAGTTATCGGCGCGGGTGCTACCAGCGGCGGCGCAATGGATGCATCCAATCTGCTGAAACCGGCCCTGTCCGGCGGCATCATCCGCTGCATCGGTTCGACGACCTACAAGGAATTCCGCAACCATTTCGAAAAGGACCGCGCCCTGCTGCGCCGGTTCCAGAAAATTGATGTCAACGAACCCAGTGTCGAGGATACGATCAAAATCCTTGCTGGTCTGCGCAGTGCGTTCGAGGAACATCACAAGGTCCGCTATGCACCCGATGCGCTGAAATCGGCGGTTGAACTGTCGACGCGCTACATAAATGATCGCAAGTTACCCGATAAAGCCATTGATGTTATTGATGAAGTTGGTGCCATGCAGATGCTATTGCCGCCGTCGCGCCGCAAGAAGATGATCACCACCCGTGACATCGAGGCGGTCATCGCGACGATGGCGCGCATCCCGCCCAAATCGGTTTCGAAAGACGACAAGAAAACCCTGGAAAATCTCGACAAGGATCTCAAGCGCGTAGTGTTCGGACAGAATGCGGCGATCGAAAAACTTTCCAGCGCGATCAAGCTGTCGCGTGCCGGACTTCGCGAACCTGACAAGCCAATCGGCAACTATCTCTTCTCCGGTCCCACCGGTGTCGGCAAGACCGAGGTGGCCCGTCAACTGTCGTCGATCATGGGCATTCCGCTCAAGCGCTTCGACATGTCCGAATATATGGAACGCCACAGCGTGTCCCGTCTGATCGGCGCGCCTCCGGGCTATGTCGGCTATGATCAGGGCGGCCTGCTCACCGACGCGGTCGATCAGAACCCGCACTGTGTGCTGCTGCTTGACGAGATTGAAAAGGCCCATCCGGATCTGTTCAACATCCTGTTGCAGGTCATGGACAATGGCAAGCTCACCGATCACCATGGCAAGACAGTCGATTTCCGCAATGTCATCCTGATCATGACCACCAATGCCGGCGCGTCCGACATGGCGAAAGAAGGTATCGGCTTCGGCAATGTGTCGAAGGAAGATGCCGGCGACGAAGCGGTCAAGAAGATGTTCACGCCGGAATTCCGCAACCGTCTGGATGCGATCGTGCCCTTTGCCTATCTGCCGCCCGAAGTCGTGGCCCGCGTGGTCGAGAAATTCATTCTCGAACTCGAGCTGCAGCTGGCCGATCAGAATGTCCATATCACGCTGGACGATGATGCCGCGAAGTGGCTCACCGAACGTGGTTATGACAAGCTCTATGGCGCGCGTCCGATGGGCCGCCTCATCCAGGAGAAGATCAAGCAGCCTCTCGCCGAGGAACTGCTGTTCGGCAAACTGATGAATGGCGGCGAGGTCAAGGTGCACCTGAAAGATAACGAGCTCAGCTTCGAAATCTCTCCGGCCGCACCCAAGGCGAAAAAGAAAAAGGCCCCAAAGAAGAAATCGCCTTCGAAGACGAAATGACATTACCCTGAAGGGTCAGCGACCCCTCGAACAAACAAGGCGGCGTGACTGGTCCCACGCCGCCTTTTTTTGTGCGTCTGTAATTTGTCATCTTGAAATGTTATCATCCTGATCCGGAGGAGATCGATTATGTACATTCAAGGATATGTCGTGCCTGTCCTGCCAGGCAAGAAGGAAGCCTATCGCGCCATGGCCAAGCAAGCGGGCGAAATGTTTGCGAAATATGGCGCGATCGAGATTGTGGAGACATTCGAAGACGATGTGCGCGATGGCGAGCACACGGATTTCCGCAAGGCCGTGAAAGCGGAAGATGGCGAGCATATCGTTTTTTCCTGGGTCGTATGGCCGGACAAGGAAACCTGCGAAAAGGCCGAAAAGGACATGCAGGAAAACGAAACCATGGAGCCGCCCGATGAGATGCCGTTCGCTGGCAAGCGACTGATCTGGGGCGGGTTCACGCCGATTTACACGCTTGGCAGAAAGGATTGATCATGCCCGACAAGCATGGAGATTTTACCTGGTATGAGCTGACCACAAATGATGCCGGGGCTGCGCAGGGATTTTACAGCGCACTGACCGGATGGACCTGGGAGGAATCCGAAGGCCAGCCGGACATGCCCTATCACCTGTTTTCTGCCGATGGCATCCAGGTGGGCGGCATGATAGTCCTGACCGAAGAGATGAAAGCCAATGGCGCGCAGCCGGCCTGGATGGGATATATTGGCGTCGATGATATCGGCAAAAGCGTTGCGGGAATTTCGGCGGCGGGCGGATCAATCCATATTCCGCCAACCGATATCCCCGGAATCGGACAGTTTGCGATGGTGACCGATCCGGCAGGTGCTTATTTCTATGTCATGCAGGATACATCCGGCGAGGAAAGTCACAGCTTTGCCAAGACCGAACCCAAAGTCGGCCATTGCGCCTGGAACGAACTGATGACCAGCGACCCGGAAGGCGCCCTCGCCTTTTATGGCGACCAGTTTGGCTGGACCAAGGCGTCCGAAATGGACATGGGGCCGATGGGCACCTATCACTTTCTCGACCATGGTTACGGCCTGGGCGGCATCATGCAAAAGCCGGAGGAATTGCCGATTTCGGCCTGGACCTTCTATTTCCGCGTGCCGGATATCGACAAGGCGGTGGAAACGATCAAGGCCAAGGGGGGACAGACGATGATGGATCCGATGGAGATCCCCGGCGGAGACTTTACCCTCAGCGGCATTGATCCGCAGGGTGCGCATTTTTCGATCATCGGGGCCCGCCAGTGAGCGACAATCTCGACGCCGCGTTCAAGCGTGTCGAAAGAATAGGTAACGAAAAATCAGCAACAGGAGAAACTCAGTGACCGCACGCAAAGCTGCCGTATTTCTGTGGTTTGACGGAGATGCCGTGGAGGCGGCAAAATTCTATGCCGGGACTTTTCCCGAAACTGTTATCGAAACGGAAATCAAATCTCCCATGGAAACTCCGGGTGCCGGTCCCGGTGATCCACAGTTGATCGAAATGACGATTTGCGGACTCCCCTATGTCCTGATCAACGCGGGACCGCCCCAATCCCCCCCCAACGATACCTATTCGCTGCAGGTCTATACCGACAACCAGGAGGAAACCGACCGGCTGTGGAATGCCATTGTCGATAATGGCGGCGAAGCGATCATGTGCGGATGGTGCAAAGACCGGTGGGGCTATCGGTGGCAGATTACGCCACATGTGCTGATGGAATCGCTATCGCATCCCGATCCTGCGGCGGCAAAACGAGCGCAGGAGGCGATGATGCAAATGCAGAAAATTGATATCGCCAAAATCGAGGCGGCGATTGCCGGAAATGAATAGTGTCCAGCGCAGATAAAAAATTGCAGGTCTCCCGCTTCATCGCTGCACCGCCGGAAAAAGTGTGGGAGGCGCTCGCCAATCGCCAAGATGAATGGTGGTGCCCCGCGCCGTGGCGGTCCGAAACGAAAGTGCTGGAGAAGCGGGCCGGTGGGCGCTGGTATGGCGTGATGCACGGACCGGATGGCGAGGAAATCGCCAATGATGGCCTGATGCTGGAATGGGAAGAAGGCCGGCGATTTGTGGGAACCGACGCGGTCCAGATTGTCGACGACGAATATGTGCCGACGGGCCCCTTCATGATTGGGTGTTGGGAGATTGAACCTGCCACCGAAAGAGGCGTCGCCGGGACCCGCTATACGGCCACCGCCCGGCACTGGACCGAAGAGGCGCTCCGGCAGCACGAAGACATGGGTTTTGTAGAGGGTTGGAAAGTCTGTGCAGAGCAGCTGGCGACGATCTGCGAACAAACTGAATAGCGTCGTGAAAAACACTCCTGACAATATGCTGTCAGGAGGGGTATGATAGTCATTGGCTTGTTCAACAGGAAGAAGGAACAAGATGATGACTGATACCGAACGCGATCGCCTGGTCTGGGTGGAACTCCCCGCCACGGACCTCAACCGGGCAAAGGCCTTTTACGAGACGGTGCTCGAAACCGCATTGGTGACTGATGACAACGGGCCGCAAACGATCCACATGATCCCCAGCAAAGCTGACGCGATGTGTGGGCACCTTTACGAAGGCAAGCCTGCCATCTCGGGCGATGGCTCCACCCCGCATTTCTCGGTCAGTGGTGATCTGGATGCGGCCCGGGAACGGATCACGGGAGCCGGTGGTGAAGTGGTCTCCGACGATATCCCCCTACCCATGGCGAAGTTTTTCTACGCCAGGGATACGGAAGGCAATTCGATCGCCCTGTTCCGCTATAACGACTGATGCGCCGAGCCGACCGCCTGTTCCAGATAGTCCAGTATCTGCGCGGCGGTCGGCTGGTCACCGCGGCATCGCTGGCGGAACGACTGGAGGTGTCGGAAAGGACCATCTATCGCGACATTGCCGATCTCCAGTCGACCGGCGTCCCGATCGATGGCGAAGCCGGAATCGGCTATATCATGCGCAGCGGCTTTGATCTGCCGCCGCTGATGTTCACCCGGGAAGAAATTGTCGCGCTCGTCACCGGCGCCCGCATGGTCAAGGCCTGGGGTGGAACCGCGATGATCGCGGCTGCGGAGGAAGCGTTGGTCAAGATCGAGACCGTGCTGCCCGAACCGGAACGTGCGCGCGTCGCCGGCACCACGGTTTTTTCGCCGCAAATGGGTCTCGCGGATGAGACACGCGCAATTATTGACCGCTGCGAGGCGGCGGTTGAGGCGCGGGCCGTGCTGGCTTTCAATTACCGCGATGCCGAAGATGTCGCGACCCGTCGAACGGTTCAGCCGCTCGGCCTGTGGTTCTGGGGCAAGGTCTGGACCCTCGTTGCCTGGTGCGAGTTGCGTGAGGATTTCCGCATGTTCCGGCTCGACCGGATTTCGGAAATGGCAAAGACTGGCCAGACCTACCAGCCGATCCCCGATCGCTCTCTGGCCGAGTTCCTGCGCCAGATCGAAGCAAAATATGGCAAGCAAAGCTAGAACGGCTTGCTGTAACCTTTCAATTCAATGCGCCGAACCGGGCCATAACATCCCCCGGAGGAAATCCCATGATACTGCGCTTGCTTTTGACCATCTTTGCCCTGACATTCTCTTCCCATGCCCTTGCTGCCCATGATCATTCCGCCTGGGATGCGCTGCTCAAAAAGAATGTGGTTTCCATAAATGGCGGTGTCTCGACACAGGTCAATTACGGGAAATTCAAAGCTGACCGAGCAAAACTAAAGACCTATCTGGACAGCCTGTCTTCAGTCAGCAGAACGCAGTTCAACCGTTGGTCGAAAGATGACCAGCTCGCTTTCCTGATCAACGCTTATAATGCCTGGACCGTAGAGCTGATCCTGACAGAATATCCCAATCTGAAATCAATCAAGGATCTCGGCTCGGTTTTGCGTTCGCCCTGGAAGAAGTCCTTCATTCCCCTGCTCGGCAAAACTGTTTCGCTGGACGATATCGAGCATGGCATGATCCGCGGCAGTGGCAAATATAATGAGCCGCGCATCCATTTTGCGGTGAACTGCGCCAGTATTGGTTGCCCTGCCCTGGCTCGCTCTGCCTTTCGCGGAGCAAACCTGTCAGCCCAGCTCAATGCAGTCACCAAATCCTTCTTGCGCGACCGCAGCCGTAACCGCTTGAAAAACGGGCGACTGGAAGTCTCCAGCATTTTCAAATGGTATCGCGGAGATTTTCAGGACGGCTGGCGCGGTGCAGATAACCTGCACCAGTTTCTCGCCATCTATGCCAATGCCCTGGGCCTGACCAAGGGCCAGCAGGCGGCCCTCAAGTCGGGGAAAACCCGGATAACATTCCTGAGCTACGACTGGCGTCTGAACCGGACACGATAGAGCGATGAAATGGCCTTCTCCTCCGCTGAGCATCCGCGTCGTCATCGCGCTGTCCCTGAGCATTGGCTCGGCTCCCGATGCGCTCGCGGAACCAGTGCAGCAGATCAGCCGCTTTGCCACGGGCACTCAGGGCTGGCGCGCGGTCCAAATCGACAGGAAAGTCCCGGCCACCCGCTTCGCCCGCAAACAGATTGACGGGATCGCCGCGGTCGAAGCCATTGCCCGCAACAGCATGGCACTGTTCACCAAACCCGTGATGGTTGATCTGAACAAGACACCGGTATTGTGCTGGCGCTGGCGGGTCAGCAATGTCGTGAAAAATGCGGACATCACGAAAAAGTCCGGTGATGATCAGGCAGCGCGCATCTATATCGGTCTCGACCTGCCCAACAGCAAATTGTCGCTCGGCACCCGCGCCCGGCTGGCCATTGCCCGGTCCCGTGGCGGCGAAGCGATTCCGGACGGGGCGATCAATTATGTCTGGGACAACCGCCTCCCCGTTGGTACTGCGCGGAAGAATGTTTTTACCGGGCAAGCGAGAATCATAGTCGCTCAATCCGGCAGTGCAAAGGCCGGCCAGTGGGTCACAGAGCGCCATGACCTGGCCCGCGATATCCGGAAACAGTTCAAGACCGACAAAGCCCGGGTGACATCCATCGCCATATCGAGCGACACCGATAATAGCGGCGGCATCGTCACCGCCGCCTTTGCAGATATTCACTTGGTTGGTGCGAACAGTCGCTGCCGGTTCTGAGCAACTGACAAACCAGGTTTTCCCCGGGATGCAGATTGACAATTGTCGTGTTCTGTATATGTTCTCCCTCCCAATCCGGAGAGAGGAACCCCAGTCATGACGCTGACATTTTATACCAACCCCATGTCCCGTGGCCAGATTGCCCGCTGGGCGCTGCACGAAGCCGGCG
>JBCBZY010000048.1:0-12219 GCA_039815115.1 Pseudomonadota bacterium
AAAGAAGAAGGAACTCTCATGAGTGAGACTGCAGACCGCGTAAAAAAGATTGTTGTTGAACATCTTGGCGTAGAAGCCGACAAAGTGACTGAAGAAGCCGCGTTCATTGATGATCTGGGTGCGGACAGCCTCGATATTGTTGAGCTGGTCATGGCGTTCGAAGAAGAATTCAGTGTCGAAATTCCCGATGATGCGGCTGAAAAAATCGCTACCGTGAAAGACGCGATCGAATTTATCGATACAAACAAGGGTTGATTGATTTTGGGATGCGTATGCATTCCGGGGCCATTGATCGCTAAATATCGCAAAAGCGGCTCACCGGCCCGGGAGAATTTCCGAACTGGTGGCCGCTTTTCAATTGGGGCTGTTGGGGAGCCCGACAAAAGGAGCAAAACATGCGTCGTGTCGTAGTGACCGGATTGGGATTGGTGACGCCGCTTGGGGGCGATGTCGAAACCAGCTGGAAAAACATCCTTGCGTCAAAATCCGGTGCGGGTCAGATCACCAAATTTGATGCATCCGACCAAAAGGCCACTATTGCCTGCGAGGTAAAGCCGCCTGAGCATGAATATGGCTTTGACGCCAATCTGCGCGTGGATCACAAGGTCCAGCGCCAAGTGGATCCGTTTATCGTCTATGGCATCGACGCCGCAGGTCAGGCGCTGGAAGACGCCGGCCTTACCGACATGAGCGACGAGGAAAAACTGCGGACCGGTTGTTCCATCGGTTCGGGAATTGGCGGTTTGCCGGGCATTGAAAAGGAGTCTCTGGTTCTCGCGGAACGCGGACCAGGCCGTGTCAGCCCGCATTTTGTGCACGGCCGCCTTATCAACCTGATCTCGGGACAGGTATCGATCAAATATGGCCTGATGGGCCCCAATCACGCGGTTGTGACCGCCTGTTCGACCGGTGCGCACAGTATTGGCGATGCCGCGCGGATGATCGCGCTGGATGATGCGGATGTGATGCTCGCTGGCGGCGCGGAAGCCACGATTTGCCCAATCGGCATAGCCGGTTTCGCCCAGGCCAAGGCGCTGTCGACGCGGAATGACGATCCCGAAGCGGCCTCCCGGCCCTATGACAAGAACCGCGATGGTTTCGTGATGGGCGAGGGAGCTGGCGTCGTCGTACTGGAAGAATATGAACGAGCAAAAGCGCGGGGCGCCACCATCTATGCCGAAGTTGTCGGGTACGGACTGTCCGGCGATGCGCATCATGTCACGGCTCCGCACCCTGACGGCGTTGGCGCCTATCGGTCGATGGAAATGGCACTGAAACGCTCGGGTCTCGGCACGGCAGATATTGACTATGTCAATGCCCACGGCACTTCCACCATGGCGGATGTTCTCGAGCTTGCTGCTGTTCGGCGCCTGTTTGGCAACGATATCGCCACCATGTCGATGAGTTCGACCAAATCTGCGATCGGCCATTTGCTGGGCGGTGCAGGGGCGGTGGAAGCAATTTTCTCCATTCTTGCCCTGCGCGACCAAACTGTCCCGCCGACGCTGAATCTGGATGATCCGGAGGATAGCTGCGATGGCGTGGATCTGGTGCCGCATGTAGCAAAGCAGCGGGAAGTCAAGGCTGTGCTCAGCAACAGCTTTGGTTTTGGCGGAACCAATGCCAGCGTTATCATGAAAGCGGTCTGATCCGAACATGCGGCGCTTCGGTTGCCTTGTTCTGATATCGGCAGTCGTGATCGTCGGCTTGCTCGCCGGCAATTTTCTCTATGGCTGGACCGCGAACGGACCGCTGGAGGAGGAAAAGACCGTCATCATCGCATCGGGTTCAAGCCTGAGCCAGGCTGCCCGCACGCTGGAACAGGAAGGCGTACTGAAATCGGCGGACAGCTTCCTCAATCGGGCCAAGGTTTTCGGCGGATCCGAGCCGATCAAGGCCGGCGAATTTAATATTCCTGCAGCTGCGAGCAATTCCCAGGTGCTCAACATACTGCAAGGCGGGCAGACCGTGCAGCGACTGGTCACCATTCCGGAGGGCACGCCCTCGATCATTGTGCACGAAAAACTGATGGCGGAACCGCTGTTGAATGGCGAGATTCCGGTGCCGACTGAAGGTTCTGTCCTGCCTGACAGCTACAGCTTTGAACGCGGAGAGAAACGCTCCGCCGTTCTGGGCCGCATGCAAAAGGCGATGCAGGACACAATGACCGAACTATGGCCAAAGAAAACTGCGGCCAGTGTGGTCAACACGCCGGAGGAGGCTGTCATTCTGGCATCCATCGTGGAAAAGGAAACCGCGGTGGCCAGTGAACGGCGAACTGTCGCGGCGGTGTACAGCAACCGGATCAATCGCAACATGATGTTGCAGGCCGATCCGACGATCATTTATCCGATAACCAAAGGGAAACCGCTGGGCCGCCGGATCCGCCAGTCCGAAATTGCTGCAGTCAATGACTATAACACCTACGCCATGGTCGGCCTGCCCAAGGGGCCGATTGCCAATCCCGGCCGCGCATCAATCGAGGCCGTCCTGAACCCCGTCGAGACCGAATATCTGTTCTTTGTCGCAGACGGGAAAGGCGGACATATATTCGCCAACACCTATGCCGAACATCAGGAAAATGTCGAAAAATGGTTTGCCATCCGCCGCGCGCG
Source organism: Pseudomonadota bacterium (assembly GCA_039815115.1). Taxonomy (GTDB): domain Bacteria; phylum Pseudomonadota; class Alphaproteobacteria; order Sphingomonadales; family Sphingomonadaceae; genus Parasphingorhabdus. Next base: position 2,616 of record JBCBZY010000048.1, read on the forward strand.
CGGAGAGATGTAGCGCAGCGACGAGTTTGACTCCAAATGCTGGTTCAGTTCTGTGCTTGTCCGGTCGTACTTCCTGCTGACAGGCTCTGAACCACTTCCTTGGGCCATGTAACCGGGAATTGCGTCTGCGGGTTGAAGACCTCGCCCTGGTTCGCCGCTTCTGCTGCGGCGATCTCTTCTTTGGTCAGAAACTCGCTTGGCTCCAGTGCAAAGACATCAATGCCGCGGGCGATTTCGGTCGCGTAAATGCGTCCTTTATACCAATAGGCCGACCAGTATCCGCCGGTAATCAATTGATCCTTGTCGACAGCACCACGATCGAAATAAGCGATCTCCACCGGCTTTTCGGGGTCGGTGAAATCGATCACGCTTACGCCGCCCTGATACCAGGCCTGCACGAAAATATCGCGTCCGGGAACCGGGACAATCGAGCCATTATGAGCAACACAATTCTCCTTGTCACTTTGCGGAGCAGGGAGTTTGTAGAGGCTGCGGAATTCGAGCTTGTTATCCACGATTTCGTAGATGGCATTTGCACCCCAGTTCCGCGGATCTGCTGCCTGGCAACGGGGCCGGCCACCGCCGCCCCATTCATCGGTGAAAAGAACCTTGGTTCCATCATTGCTGAAAGTGGCCGAATGCCAGTAGGCAAAGCCCTTGTCGACAACCTCGTCAATACGCTTGGGTGCGCGAGGGTCGCTGATATCAAAAATCACGCCATTGCCGGAACAGGCTCCTGCTGCCAGATTTTTTGAAGGGAATACGGTGATATCATGGCAATGGTCGGTGCGATTGGTTTCCTGCGTTTCATCACCATGATCACCCCCTTGCCACAATCCCGCGAGCCGGCCCGTTTCGGGATCGGCAAAAACCGCCGGGCTGTCAACGATCTGCGCATTGCCCGGGTCGGAGAGAGGAATTTCAATGACATCGATGCGGAACAGGGCCGTGCGATCATCGCCTGGAACGTCCCCGATGCATCCGGCCAGTTCTTCCTCTTCCCGAATGCGAGAGGTGCCAGAGTTATAGACGATTAGCGAATTTTCGGTCTGCGTGACTACGGAATGGGTATGGGACCCGCGACAGGTTTGAACCTGGCCAACCTGAACAGGTTTTGTGATGTCCGAAATATCAAATATGCGCAGGCCGCGGAAACGTTCCTTGCTCACTTTGCCTTCGACACCTTGCAAACCGCAATCCAGACGGGCGCGTGAATCCTGAACGCTCATCAGCAAAAGGTCGCCGACAATGGAGACATCGCCCTGGCCGCCGGGGCACACCACTGAGCTGACCAGCGTGGGTGCGCCATCCTGTCCCAGACGATAGGCGTTCCAGCCGTGATAGTTTCCAGCCACCATCACATCGCCGGAAAAAGCCATGTCGGTATTGGCGAAACTTAACAGCGGCGAGCGCTTGGCAAATTCCGGTTTGGCTTCCTCGCCATCTTCCGACTTATCATCGGCCTCGGTTTCCGCTTCACCTTCCTTTTCCGGTTTTTCCGGTCTCAGGCCCGCCGGATTGGCGGGATCAAAAAAGCCGGGTGGTTTGGGAAGCGTGCTGACCTTGCGCAAATTGAGAATCGCTTCCCCGGCATCAGTAAAGCCAGGGGTGAGAGTGGCGCGCGGATCCCTGGACAAGCTGCCGAGAACCGCATTCATTCGCTCGATTTCAGATTCCTGATGGCGTTTCACATCATCGGCAAACTGCGCCATCACCGGATCATAGGCGGTGCCCGGAACTTCGAGAAGTTCATCCACCATGTCGATCGCCCCTTCGTGATGCGCGATCATCAAATCGAGGAACATTTTGTCAAAAGCGGTGCCGCGAACTTCTGCAAGCTCGCGCATTTGCGCCGGACTGGCCATGCCCCGCATCGTATGGTGGGCATGCCCCATGCCTTCCATCATCAGGGGTTCGCTTCGATCCTCGAGCCATTCGCGCATGAAATCTATTTCGTCTTTCTGGCTCGCATCAATCCGCCCGGCAACCGCAACAATGTCTTCCTGACTGGTGCGTTCCTTGACGAGTGCCGACATGTCGACCGCCTGCTGATGATGCACAATCATGCCTTGCATGAACGACACATCAGCCGGAGCATAGCGATTGTCGGCGAGGCTCGTTGCCTGCTCACTGGTCAGATTTTTGGGAGCTTTCCCGATTGGCCCCGGCTGCAAAATAGGTGCGCTGTCTTGGGCGAAAAGCTGAGGCGTAAAAATGGTGGAACCGAACAATGCACAAGCAACCAGGGACATTCTCATTTCTGCAATTCTCCTACGGGCGACAATGATATGTTGTACCATTGCTAGCGTGGCTGACCATTTCTGTCGAGGGCATAGATGTGGCAGGTGATCACGTTCGCTGCAAGCCGTTCCCATCCGACGCCAGTTGCGAACCGAATGGGATATTCCGGATGCTGTTCAATAGTTGAACCGTTCCTTCAGACTTTCCCGGGCCGCGCGATATTCTTCGGTAAACTGGTCGACCATGTCCTGCACGCTCATCACATCGTCGATCAGGCCGACACCCTGGCCGCAGCCCCAAATGTCTTTCCAGGCCTTTTTGTCGGTGTTGCCACCGGAACCGAAGTTCATCGTGCTATAGTCACCTTCAGGCAGGTTGTCCGGGTCCAGTCCGGCATTTTCGATCGACTGGCGCAGGTAATTGCCTTTCACGCCGGTAAACAGATCAGAATAGACTATATCCGCGGCTTTGCCCTCGACAATACCGTCCTTGTAGCCCTGATCCGCATTGGCTTCCTTGGTCGCGATAAAGGCCGAACCGGCATAGCCCAGATCTGCTCCCATCGCCTGGGCGGCGAGAATCGACGCGCCGCCGCCAATCGCGCCGGACAGGGCGATCGGACCGTCAAACCACTCGCGAATTTCCTGCATCAGCGCGAAGGGGGACAGAGTACCGGCATGGCCGCCAGCTCCGGCAGCAACCGGGATCAGCCCGTCCGCGCCTTTCTCAATCGCCTTGTGGGCAAACCGGTTGTTGATGATGTCGTGCAGGGTAATGCCGCCCCAGCCATGTACGGCCTTGTTGAGATCCTCAATCGCGCCCAGCGAGGTGATGATGATCGGTACTTTCCACTTGGCGCAGGTTTCCATGTCCTGGTCGAGCCGGTCATTGGATTTGTGTACGATCTGGTTGACTGCGAATGGCGCTGCCGGCTTGTCGGGATTGTCCCGGTTCCACGCCGCCAGTTCTTCGGTAATCTGGTGCATCCACTCGTCCAGCATGGTCTGCGGACGGGCATTGAGAGCAGGGAAGGAACCGACAATACCGGCCTTGCATTGAGCGATCACCAGTTCCGGTCCGGACACGATGAAAAGTGGTGAGCCGATGAGTGGCAGGCGCAGATTGTCGAAAATGGCTGGTAGAGTCATGAAGTCCCCGTTCGCAAGAGTGAAACGCAGCCATACCGCAAGGTTCAGCGGAATCCACTGTTAATTTAACTGGCTGCTTAAGTTTTCTGGCTAAACCCTGTTGAGTGCGCTGAGAAGCGCCTCGACCGAGGCTCTGGCAACATCGCTGTTGATGCCGACACCATAGAATTCCCGGCCGTCATCGGTTCGGCATTCGACATAGGCGGCTGCCTGGGCATCCTTGCCGGATCCCAAAGCATGCTCCTGATAATCCATGATTTCCAGGTTCACGCCCAATGAGGAAGACAGCGCATCGACAACGCTGGAGATCAGGCCATTGCCGCGCCCGCTGACAGTGGTTTCCCCATCGGGGCCGGTGACCTTGCCGACAAAGATGCGTTCGCCGCCGGTCTGGCTTTCCTGATAGTCCTCCAGACCATATTTGCCGTCACCATCCAGATGATAGCGCTTGCGAAACGCGCCCCAAATGTCGTCGGAGGACAGCTCGCGACTTGTCTCGTCGGCCAGCTCCTGCACCGTCCGGCTGAAATTCGCCTGCAGACGTTTTGGTAGTTTCAGGCCATAATCCTGCTCGAGTATCCAGGCGATGCCGCCCTTGCCGGACTGGCTGTTGACGCGGATAACCGCTTCATAGTTGCGTCCGATATCGCGCGGATCGATCGGCAGATAGGGCACGTTCCACAATTCGTCATTGCGCTGTTCCTGTGCCGCGAAGCCTTTCTTGATCGCATCCTGGTGCGAACCGGAAAAGGCGGTGAAAACCAGCTCTCCGGCATAGGGATGGCGCTCGGGAACGGGCAGCTGGTTGCAATATTCCACGGTATTGACGATGTCATCCATGTCGGAAAAATCGATTCCGGGATCAACGCCTTGCGTGTACATATTGAGGCCCAGTGTCACCAGATCGACATTGCCGGTCCGCTCGCCATTTCCGAACAAACAGCCCTCGACCCGGTCCGCGCCGGCCATCATGCCCAGTTCGGACGCGGCGATACCCGATCCCCGGTCATTATGGGTATGCAGGCTGATAACGACATGCTCGCGTTTGCTGATATTGCGGCACATCCATTCGACCTGATCGGCGTAAATATTGGGCGTGGCGGCTTCCACCGTGGCGGGCAGATTGAGGATCAGTGGTTTTTCCGCCGTTGGCTCCACGATATCCATCACGACTTCACAGACTTCGAGGCTGAAATCCAGTTCTGCGGTGGAAAAGGTTTCCGGAGAATATTCGAAATGCCAGTCAGTATCCGGATATTTTTCGGCCTGCTCCCGGAGGATAGTTGCCCCTTCCTTGGCAATATCCTTCACGCCTTCCTTGCCGAGCTTGAACACGACATCGCGCCAGGCCGGGGATACAGCGTTGTACAGATGAACAATCGCCTGTTTCGCGCCTTCCAGACTGGCGAAACTGGTTTCAATCAGATCCCGCCGCGACTGAGTAAGAACCTGAACCATAACATCATCAGGGATCCTGCCCGACTTCACCAGCCCGTTGATAAAATCAAAATCGGTGGCCCCGGCGGACGGAAAGCCAACCTCGATTTCCTTGATGCCGATTTTGACGAGCAGATCGAAGAAGCGCTGTTTCTTTTCTGCGTCCATCGGATCAATCAGCGCCTGATTGCCGTCGCGCAGGTCGGTGGAGAGCCAGCGCGGGGCCTTGTCGATGGTGCGGGATGGCCACTGGCGGTCAGGCAAATCTATCTGGCCGAACGGGCGGTATTTTCGGGATGGGTCGGAATGCATGGTCGATACTCTTATGCTGCGAGCGGTTTCGCGCAAAGCGAAAAGGGCTCCTGGATTTTCATTTTCGGAAAAAAATATCCCTTAGACACAGCCCGCTGCAGGACGCAGCAGAGCAGGGCGCCTAAGGGCGCATAAGTCGCAGTAGCTGTGAGTTACAGAACCTTGCCATGGCGGGAACACTATCTGGCCCGACGCAAAAATCAACCGGCAGTGGTGCATTTTTTTTCATGGAGCTGAAACCTTTTTGCCTGTGCCAGCGAAACAATCATCGAGCATAACGGCTCACAAAGTTTCTCAAGACCCTGAATTACAAACGAAATATATCTCCTATTCTTTAGGCCCAATTTTTTTGAAGGACTGAAAAATGAAATCAATTATTGTTCCCCTGGCACTCGCGCTGACGGCATCTGCCGCCACATTTGCGCTTCCCACTGCACCGGCTTTTGCCGGACCGACCTATACCGGTGTCAAAGGCGGCAATGTTGCCGTCGGCGGTTATGACGTAACCTCCTACTTCACCGGTTCCGGTGCTCCGGTCAAAGGCAGCAAGGCGCATCGCGTCTCCTACAAGGGCGCTGACTATTACTTCAGCACCGCTGCCAATGCCGAGAAATTCAAGGAAAAGCCGGCAGCGTTCGCTCCGCAATATGGCGGGCACTGCGCATGGGCCATGTCCCGCGGTTCTCTCGCACCGGGTGACCCGCTGGTCTACAAGGTTGTTGGCGGCAAGCTCTATCTCAACGTCAACAAGCAGGTCCAGAAGACCTGGCTGACCGACATCGCCGGCTTCATCAAGAAGGCCGACATTAACTGGCCGAAATTCCCCGACACTGCAAAATTCGGCGGATAAACTCACTCGCACGTCAACGTCACTTCAACCCACCCCCAAATCAAGGAATTATCTATGACTAATCAACGTAAAATCGCCGCCATGCTCGCCGTAATGGGCGGCCTCTCGCTGGCGACTCCTTCTGCCGCACTGGCAACCTGTACCGCGGCTCCGGCAGCATGTGCCGCCTGCGCCGCAGCAGGATGCGCCGCTGCTGGATGTGCTGCTGCCGGTTGTGCCGCAGCGGCCTGTGCTGCAACCGCCGGCGCCTGTGCGGCTGATGCAGGTGCCTGCGCGGCAAGCGCCTGTGCCGCTGGAGCATGTGCAGCGGCCTGTGGTGCCTGTGCTGCGGCTTGTGCCCCGCAATAAGCATTAAATTATGGCCCGGGGAAGCAAGGGCATGTATCATTAACGCTTCCCCGGTCCACCAGAGCCAACAGAGGAATTTACTATGAAACAGAATAAAGCAATTTTTGCGGCGATCATGATGGCAACCCTGCCGATCGCCTGTGCTGCCCCTTCATCGGATAATGGTGAAACGGCAGAAGCGACGGCTCCTGCAGGTGTGGTCGCTGATCTCGGCGGTGAACCTCAGGGTCCGATCTATACCAAGAACCAGGGCGAAACCCTCGCATTGTCCGGCTATGATGCCGTGAGTTATTTCTCCGGCGAGGCACCGGTGGAAGGCAGCGACGAATATCGCGTGCGCTATCAGGGCTTTGACTATCAGTTCGCCAGTGCCGAGAATGCCGCGACATTCCAGGCTGATCCGGCGAAATACGCGCCACAATATGGCGGATATTGCGCCTGGGCCATTGGAGCCAACGACGCGCTCGCACCTGGTGATCCAAACGTCTACAAGATTGTAGATGGCAAGCTGTATCTGAACTTCAGCGAAGATGTTGCAGTTCGCTGGAACGAGGACATTCCGGGTTTCATCGAAAATGGTGACAAAAACTACCCGACCCATGATCCCAGCGAGCATTACACCAGCTGATCATCGCGGCCATTAATACAGAAAGGGCGACGGATATTCTCCGCCGCCCTTTTTTGTGGGTTTGCCGTCACCCGAGCCTTCGCTTGTATGACAGTTTAATCAGTTCTTTTCCTTGTCGACCAGCTGATTGGCACCAATCCAGGGCATCATGGCGCGTAGCTGAGCGCCGGTTTCCTCTATCGGATGGGCTTCGGCTGCCTTGCGCGAAGCTTTGAGCTCCGGTTGTCCAGCACGATTGTCGAGGACGAAATTCTTCACAAACCGACCGGACTGGATATCCGCCAGCACGCGCTTCATCTCCGCCTTGGTTTCATCGGTGATGATACGCGGGCCAGTGGTGATGTCGCCATATTCCGCGGTATTCGAGATCGAATAGCGCATATTGGCAATGCCGCCTTCATAGAGCAGATCGACAATCAGTTTGGTCTCATGAAGGCATTCGAAATAGGCCATTTCCGGCGCATAACCCGCTTCGGTCAGCGTTTCGAACCCCGCTTGAATAAGGTGGGTAATGCCGCCGCACAGTACCGCTTGCTCACCGAATAGGTCGGTTTCGCATTCCTCGCGGAAATTGGTTTCGATAATGCCCGACCGGCCGCCACCGACACCGGAGGCATAGGCGAGAGCCACATCGAGGGCATTGCCGCTGCGATCAGCCTGCACCGCCACGAGGCAGGGTACACCGCCGCCGCGCTGATATTCGCTGCGGACCGTGTGACCGGGACCCTTGGGCGCGATCATGATGACATCGAGATCTTCGCGCGGCTCAATCAGCCCGAAATGGACATTCAGGCCATGCGCGAAGGCGAGGGCGGCACCCGATTTCATATTGTCGTGATAATCGGCGGCATAAATCGCGGCCTGATGTTCGTCTGGTGCGAGAATCATGACAATGTCGGCCCAGGCGGCGGCATCGGCATTGGACAGGACCTTGAAACCGGCATCTTCCGCCTTTTTGGCGGTCGCCGATCCCTCGCGAAGTGCAATGGCGACTTCCTTGACGCCACTGTCCCGCAGGTTCTGGGCATGCGCGTGGCCCTGGCTGCCATATCCGACAATCGCGATTTTCTTGCCAGTGATCAGATTGAGATCTGCATCGGCGTCATAATAGACTTTCATTTTTCTTCCTTAAGTTCAGACAATCAGTGATGAGAGGGTGACGAGTCCGATGCCGGAAAGCATGATCCAGCCCGGATGTTTGAATTTCGCCATTATGGCATTGGCAGTACCGAGCGCGACAAAGGTAATCCCGATTGCCGTGATCTGGATAGTGTTGGCGGTTGTTTGGCCTGCTGCGACCAAGCCCAGATAGAGCGCAATCACCAGCATCAGAGCCGTGGTGGAATGCCAGCCGAACAGGATGATCGCCCGAAAGGTTGGATCAGACAAAATACCCGTTTCTTCTTTCAAGAGCGGCCTGATCAGAACACGTTGACCGGCGAAGGAGTGAAAACAGGCGACAAAAGCGATTATTGCCGCCGCAACATAGAGCAACAGGCTGTTCACGCCGCATCCGGTCCGCGGGATATCGCGACAACACCGGTCCGGCCAACTTCGACCAGGCCCACTTCACGCATCAGAGCGACGAATGTTTCAATCTTTTCCGGCGCGCCGGTAATCTCGAAGACAAAGCTTTCGGTCGAGGCATCGACAATACGTGCGCGATAGGCATCGGCGAGGCGCATGGCTTCAATCCGGTTTTCGCCTTTGCCAGCCACTTTTACTAGTGCAAGCTCGCGCTGAACATGCGGGCCCGCTTCGGTTAAGTCACGGACGCTGTGAACCGGAACCAGCCGGTCGAGTTGGGCGATAATCTGTTCGATGACATGCGGCGGGCCGTTGGTGGCGATGGTGATCCGGCTAATCGCGTGATCCTCGCTGATATCAGCCACGGTCAGGCTCTCGATATTATAGCCGCGCGACGTGAACATGCCCGCGATGCGGGCCAGAATCCCTGCTTCATTGTCAACCATGACGGCGAGCACATGACGTTCAACGGCTTCTTCCTTGATACGCATAATCCCGCCCCCTTAAACCAGTGCCTTGGCCTGATCGTCCATCGTGCCCTTGATGTCTTCCGGCGACAGCAGCATGTCCGTATGCGCTGCGCCGGACGGAATCATCGGAAAACAATTGGCGAGTTTGGCAACGCGGCAGTCCACAAGAACCGGGCCGTCATATTCCAGCATATCCTGAATTCCGGCTTCCAGATCTGCGGGATTCTCGATGCAGATCCCTTTCCAGCCATAGCTTTCCGCCAGTTTCACAAAGTCTGGCAAACTGTCCGAATAACTGTTTGAATAACGGCTTTCATAGGTCAGTTCCTGCCATTGGCGGACCATGCCCATATATTCGTTGTTGAGGATGAAAAGCTTGACCGGCAAGCGATATTGTGTGGCCGTGCCGAGTTCTTGGATATTCATCTGGATTGAAGCTTCGCCTGCGATATCGATCACCAGGCTGTCCGGATTGCCGAGCTGCGCTCCAATCGCTGCCGGGAGCCCATATCCCATGGTGCCCAGACCGCCGCTGGTCAGCCATTTGTTGGGCAGTTCGAAATCGAAATGCTGTGCGGCCCACATCTGGTGCTGACCGACTTCAGTGGTGATAATCGGATCACGGTCTTTCGTGGCTTCCCAC
>JBCBZY010000072.1:0-10469 GCA_039815115.1 Pseudomonadota bacterium
CACGGATCTTTCGCCGCCTGTTCGGCCAGATCGATGATCAGACCTGCCACATCGCGAGAGGCGGCATGGGCAAATTCCACTGCGCCGAGCATGACGTCTTCGGACAGCTCTTTGGCTTCCGATTCCACCATCATCACCGCGCCCTGGGTTGCTGCAACCACCAGGTCGAGTTCGCCTTCAGCGACTTCTTCCATCGACGGGTTCAGTTGATATTCGCCTTCCTTGTAACCGACACGCGCCGCGCCGATCGGTCCCATGAAAGGGACGCCGGATATGGTAAGCGCAGCAGAAGCCGCAACCATGGCGAGAATATCAGGCTCGTTCACGCCATCATAGCTGAGAACCTGACAAATCACGTTGATTTCGTTGTAGAAACCTTCGGGGAAAAGCGGACGGCACGGACGGTCGATCAAACGCGATGTCAGCGTTTCCTTTTCCGTCGCGCGGCCTTCGCGCTTGAAAAAGCCACCCGGAATACGTCCGGCGGCAGAGAATTTTTCCTGATAGTGGACGGTCAGCGGGAAGAAATCCTGTCCTTCGCGAACCGATTTGGCGGCGGTAACTGCGCACAGTACAACCGTTTCGCCGAGGGTTGCGAGTACCGCACCGTCGGCCTGACGGGCAATCCGGCCCGTTTCCAGAGTGAGGGTCTGTCCGCCCCACTCCATTTCAACTTTCTTTACATCAAACATTCTTGTTTTCCTTTGTCCCGCCTGCCCTATGCAGTGCGGGGGCTTTCATTTGTCCGGCAATCCGGCCGAACAGCGGTTCGGGGTCATTTGTGCCCCACTTGTCACCAAACTCACCTTATTGCGAACTTTGGTGTTTCCGTACCCCCGCGAAGGCGGGGGTCCATCTCCTGTAATTGCAACTATTTGCACTGGTCGGAGATGGGCACCTGTCTTCACAGGTGCACAATGCGAAAACGGCCCCCGGGTGGGAGCCGCCTTCAAAATTCTTACTTCCGGAGACCAAGGTCCTTGATCAGCTTGGAGTAGCGATCCGCGTCTTTCTTGCGGAGATAGTCCAGCAGACTGCGACGCTTGTTGACCATCGTCAGCAACCCGCGACGCGAGTGGTTATCCTTGTGATGGCCTTTGAAATGCTCGGTCAGGTTCACAATACGCTCGGTGAGGATTGCAACCTGGACTTCCGGGGAACCGGTATCACCCTTTGTCTGGGCAAATTTTTCGATCAGTTCCTGTTTCTTTTCAGCAGTAATTGTCATTCGTTTGTCTTCCTTCGAACATCTTACATATTGAACCCGCGGATCACACGAATGATCCCGTCTGCAGACTCTGCCAGCGCAACCGGGGATCCCTCCTCAGTAGCCAGAAAAAGCCCGTCGATAGCGGGGTTCCCGATCAACTCCTGTCCGCAGAAATCGGCGGCGCTGAGCCGCTGTCCCTGGCGGAGCAGTCTTGCCTGATCAGGAGTGAGGTTCAAAGCCGGGATGTCGTCCAGCCCTGCCTCCAGCGGCAAGAGATACTCTTCAATGTCCGCGCCTCTACCAATTTCATTGAGTTTGTCCAGCGAAATCGCGTCTTTCAGAGTAAATGGTCCGGCCTTGGTCCGGCGGAGCATGGTGACGTGGCCAAATGTCCCCAAAGCCCGCGCAATGTCGCGGGCCAAAGAGCGGATATAGGTGCCTTTGGAGACTTCCGCGCGGAGGGTGACTTCGTTCAACTTGTCATTCCCGCGAAGGCGGGAATCCAGGTCCGCACTGACTACCGCTGGAGCTGGATCCCCGCCTTCGCGGGGATGACAGATGGCGAGAGAGTAGATCTCAACTTCTCGCCTTTTCATCTCCACCTTTTCCCCCGCCCGGGCCAGATCATAGGCGCGCTGGCCATCAATCTTCAGCGCCGAATATTTGGGTGGAATCTGTTCAATTTCACCGGTGAACTCTGGTAAAACCACATCCACATCCGCCAAGGTTGGCCGATGATCGGATGTTTCCGTAACATCTCCTTCGGCATCCAGCGTGTCCGTCTCGCTGCCGAATGCCACGGTAAACTCGTAAATCTTGCTGGCATCCAGCATCCGCCCGCACAGCTTGGTCGCCTCGCCAATGGCAATCGGCAACACCCCGGTAGCCAGCGGATCCAGTGTCCCGCCATGGCCGACTTTCAGCTTGTCCTTGCCCTTCCCCAGCAGTCCGGCCTCGCGCAAATTGCGCTTCACTGCTCCGACCGCCTGGGTCGAGCCGAGTTCCAGTGGCTTGTCGAGTATGATCCAGCCGTGGGGTTTCAATGCTCCCACTCGTCCTTCAACAACCCCAAAACGGCCGTATCCCTAACATATCCGGTCCAGGTGATCCGGTTTTTGCGCAACGTGCCTTCATGCACGGCCCCCAGCTTCAGAACCGCGGCCATGGAGCGTTTGTTGCGGGTATCGACGCGAAATTCGATCCGGGTGAAGCCATTGGCAAAGGCATGGTCGATCATCAGCTTTTTCATCGCGTCATTAAATCCGCTGCCCCGCACCGAAGGCGCGATATAGGTTCCGCCGATCTCCACAACGCCATGCTGGTCCGGATTGATATAATTGGTCATGCCGACCACCTGTCCGGTCTCACTTTGGATCACCGCAAATTGCGCCCAGGATTTGAGATCATGGAACGCGTGAATCGCCTGGTCGAAATTGTCATCCAGCATCGAAACCGGATAAATGTCCCAGATCTCCTTGTCTTCCGCACAGGCGGCACGCAGCGGTTCGAGATGATGTTCTTTTAACGGCTCCAGCCGCACCGGTCCGCTCTCCAGAACCTGTAAAAGGTCAGCCATTGAGTCGTTCCATGAAATGCTTGCGGCACAGGGCAATATAGAGCTCGTTGCCGCCAATCTCCGTCTGTTCGCCGGCCAGGACGGGGTTGCCTTTTGCATCCACGCGCATGTTCATGGTCGACTTGCTGCCGCATTCACAGACGGCTTTCAGCTCCACCAGTTCGTCGGCAATCGCCAGCAGTTGCGCACTCCCCGGGAAAAGCGCCGCCTGGAAATCCGTACGGAGCCCATAAGCCAGCACCGGGATCTTGAGCTGATCGCAGACGAGAGCAAGCTGGAACACCTGATCCTTGGTCAGAAACTGGGCTTCATCGATCAACACGCAGTCCAGCGCCGCCTCTTCGTGCAATTCGCTGATCGCGGCCAGCATGTCGGTCTGGTCATTAAACAAGTTGGCCTTTTTTTTCAGGCCGATCCGCGAATTGATCCAACCGGCATCATCCCGATCATCCAGATGCGCGGTCCAGACCATCGTTCGCATCCCGCGCTCGCGATAGTTGAAATCCGCCTGCAGCAAGGTCGTCGATTTGCCCGCGTTCATCGAGCTGTAGTAGAAATAGAGCTTGGCCATATGGCAGTCTTTAGACCGAAAAATTCGTCATTGCGAGATACGAAGTGACGAAGCAATCCAGGGCACCGCTATCCGCACTGGATTGCTTCGCTGCGCTCGCGATGACGGAGTCAGGGTTTCTTGGAATCCAGATCCTGCGCCACCTTTGGATCGCTCAGCAGGTTTTCAATATGCGCCGCTTCATCAAAACTCTCATCCGCAAGAAATTTCAGCTTCGCCGCATATTTCATCTTGATCCGGCTCGCCACCTGCTTCTGGAACCAGGCCGTGTTGGTGCGCAGCGCCTTGATGATTGCCGCTTCGTCCGTGCCGAGCAACGGCTTCACAAAAACAGTGGCGTGCCGCAAATCCGGCGACATGCGCACTTCGGTGACGCTGACGCTGCTGCTGGTCAGCACTTCGTCATGCACCTCACCACGCATCAGCAGTTCCGACAATATATGCCGCACCTGCTCGCCCACGCGGAGGAGGCGAACAGAGCGGCCTTCGGGAGATGTGTCGTTATATTTTGCCATTTGTTACCTAGCGAAGACTATCACCGTGATAGGGACCCCAGCTTTCGATGGACACTCCGTAATCTTCTTTGCAAATCTCTTTGACGACTTCCTTTGAGTCTTCCAGAAAATCCTTCTCAGGAAAACTGGATCCTGCCTTTTCAAAAATGAAAAGATACACGCCTTCAGGTTGCGGCTCGATCACATAGCGATGGAACCGCCCTACCCCGATGGCTTCTTCCACTAAAGAACCCGCTCTTTCTCTTCGACTTCAAAGACTTCGAGCATATCGCCCGGCTGGATATCGTTGGTGTCTTCGAGCACCGCACCGCATTCCATGCCGGCGCGAACTTCGTCGACATCGTCCTTGAAGCGCCGCAGCGAGGCGATGGTTGTCTTGCTGACAATCACGTCTTCGCGGGTCAGGCGTGCAAACAGACCCTTGCGCAGGGCACCCTCGGTGACCAGCAGACCCGCGGCCTTGTCCTTCTTGCCGGACTTGAACACTTCCTTGACCTCGGCGCGGCCCATGACATTCTCGATCTTCTCGGGACCCAGCTCTCCGGCCATTTCCGCGCGAATTTCGTCGGTCAGGTCGTAGATGATGTCAAAATATTTGAGCCGCACGCCGTCGCGCTTGGCAATTTCGCGGGCCTTGGCATTGGGACGAACATTGAAACCGATTATCGGCGCGTTGCTGGCGGCAGCGAGTGTCACATCACTTTCGGTTATCGCGCCCACACCGCTGTGCAGGATGCGCACCTTGATGTCGTCGTTGGAGATCTTGTTCAGCGCCTGGACAATCGCTTCGGTCGAACCCTGAACATCTGCCTTGACTAGCAGCGGGAATTCCATGGCGCTGTCCGCGGCAGCCGAGAACATGTTCTCGAGCGAAGTCGGCGCCTGTGTCGTGCGCTGCAGTTTCTCCTGCTCCGCACGATAGGCCGCAACTTCGCGAGCCCGGGCCTCATTCTCAACCACGGTGAGCTTGTCACCAGCAGACGGAACACCCGATAGACCAAGGACTTCGACCGGAACCGACGGTCCCGCTTCCTTGGGCTGCGTGCCCTTGTCGTCGATCATCGCCCGGACTTTACCCGTTTGCGAGCCGACAACGAACACGTCGCCCCGTTTCAGCGTCCCGCGCTGGACCAGAACGGTTGCAACCGGGCCCCGGCCCTTGTCGAGCTTGGCTTCCACCACAATCGCTTCGGCGGCCCGGTCTGGACGCGCTTTCAGCTCAAGCAATTCGGCCTGCAGATGGATTTTCTCCATCAGCTCCTCGAGATTGGTCTTTTTGAGCGCAGACACTTCCACGTCCTGCACATCACCGGACATTTCCTCGACGATCACTTCATGTTCCAGAAGACGCGTGCGAACCTGGGTGGGATCGGCGCCTTCCTTGTCGATCTTGTTGATCGCGACGATCATCGGGACTTCCGCCGCCTTGGTGTGGTTGATTGCCTCGATCGTCTGCGGCATCAGACCGTCATCCGCCGCCACAACCAGAATGACGATATCCGTCACATTGGCACCGCGTGATCGCATGCTGGTAAAGGCTTCATGGCCCGGCGTATCGAGGAAGGTGACCTTGTCGCCATTCTTCATTTTCACCTGATAGGCGCCGATATGCTGGGTGATGCCGCCCGCTTCGCCGGCCACCACATCGGTGCCACGCAGTGCGTCGAGCAGCGAGGTTTTCCCGTGATCGACATGACCCATGATGGTCACGACCGGTGGACGCGGTTTCAGGGTTTCAGCTGGATCGACATCAGCCTCGGTATCAATTTCGACATCGGCTTCGGACACGCGCTTGATGCGGTGACCAAATTCCTCGACGAGCAATTCCGCTGTATCCTGGTCAATCGTCTGGTTCACGGTAACCATGGACCCCATGTTGAACAGGGATTTCACAAGGTCCGCACCTTTTTCGCCCATCCGCTTGGACAGCTCCTGCACGGTAATGGCTTCCGGCACCACCACATCGCGGGCCTGCTTTTCGCGGGGCTCGCGGGGCTGACCCGTCATCGACGCGCGTTTTTCCTTTTCACGCGCCCGTTTCAAAGCAGCGAGTGACCGCGCTCGTGCAGCACCATCTTCCCCGGCCAGAGCCCGGTTAACGGTCAGCTTGCCCGACTGGCGCCGGTCGCTGCGATCGGAACGACCGGTTTTGGGCTTCTCGGGCTTGGCCCGCTTCGGCGCCTCGACCGGAGTGAACTTGCGCGCTGGTGGATGGGCGCTGGATTTTGCAGCTGGAGCTTCGGTCTTTTGGGCTTCGGCAGCAGCAGACGCATCGGCAGCGGCTTTTTCAGCTGCCGCGATTTCCTCTGCCGCTTTCCTGGCAGCTTCGTCTTCCGCCTTGCGGTTTTCTTCCGCACGCTTCTTCTCTTCTTCCGTCTGGTCCTTTTTCGCCTTCGCATCCCGTTTGCGGGCTTCTTCCATGGCCGCGAGGCGCGCTTCTTCAGCCTCGCGCAGCAGCTTCGCCTGCATTTCCTGACGCGTCAGCGTATCGTCTTTCTTCGGCGCAGGCGCCGGCTTTTTCTCTTCCACGGGAGCCGGTGCGGGGGCCGGAGCCTCCTTCTGGACTTCCTTGGCAGGTTCCTGTGCGCCAGGCTTGCCCACCAGCTTGCGCCGCTTGACTTCCACAACGACCTTGTTGGTACGGCCGTGGCTAAACGTCTGCTTGACCTCGCCAGGCTCTACCGAACGCTTCAGCCCTAATGGCTTGCGTGCTGGTTTTGGCGTATCTTTTGTATCATCACTCATCGAACAGACTTAATCCTTAATCATCAATTTGAACTTGGTACTCGGCACTGCAACTTCCACTCACGCAACCTTTCGGGGCACTTCATCATCCGCTCCACCGGAACCGATAAAGTGACGCCATCTATTCAGCATGTGCGAAACACGCCCCGCTGCGCGCTTGTCGGTTATTCCGATATGCACCACATTCTGACGGCCCAATGCCACAGAAAGGCCCTGTCGGTCCACCGGCAATATCACACCGTATAGCTTGTCACCTTCGCGATCTGATCCCACCCGCCAGGCCTGATCCAGTTTCCCGGAACCATCCTGACCGGCATCAGCCGCGTGCATGAGCAAAACTATCTCGCCCTGACGTGCTGCATTGGCAATTTTTTCGGAACCGGTGAGCAAACTGCCACCGCGGGCCTCAAGACCCAGCCGGTCGAGGGTTGCCCGTTCAAGGCCGCGCTCTACCTGTTCCGCCAGATCATCCGGAATATCCAGCTTGCCGCCCTTGAACGCCCGCGTCAGCACAGACTTTAGCTGGCCCTTGGCATGAGCATGTTCAAGTGCAGCCCGGTCAACACCGATCCATGCACCACGCCCCGGCGCTTTTTCCCGGATATCGGGAGCTACTTGGTTATCTGGCCCGAGCGCAAGACGCACCAGTTGCTCCGCGGGAGAACTCTCCCCGGTCAATATGCATTTACGGTGTGGTACGCGATCTAGAGGTTTAGAGCGCGTCTCATTGGGGAGCTTCCGCATTTGCGTCCTCCCCGTCTTCCGCTTCGGCTGGCGCAGCTTCTGCTGCGGGCGCCGTGTCTTCCTCGTCTTCGAACCAGTGGGCACGAGCGGCCATGATGATTTCATTGCCCTGCTCTTCGGTCAGACCATATTCGGCCAGCACCCCATCGGGTTCCGGCTTGCGATTGTCGTTCCGGCGGCGCGGCTCGGCCTTGCGCTTGAGCACCAGCTCGTCGGTCGCCAGATCGGCAACATCGTCCAGTGTCTTCAGTCCGGCCTTGCCGAGAGTCACCAGCATCGCTTCGGTCATGTGGGGCAGCTCGGCAATGGCATCTTCGACGCCCAGCTCGGTCCGTTCGGCCTTGGCAGCCTGCTCCCGGCGTTCGAGCGCTTCAAGAGCCCGGCTTTGCAGTTCGGCCGCCAGTTCTTCGTCAAAGCCTTCAATGCTGGAAAGCTCTTCCGGAGCAACATAGGCGACTTCTTCCATTTCGCTGAAGCCCTCGGCAACCAGAAGCTGCGAAAGGGTTTCGTCGACATCGAGATCTTCCTGAAACATCGCGGTGCGCTGGGCGAATTCGGCCTGGCGCTTCTCGCTACTGTCCGCTTCGGTCATGATGTCAATGGCGAGACCAGTCAGTTGCGAAGCCAGACGGACATTCTGACCGCGACGGCCAATGGCGAGGCTGAGCTGGTCATCCGGGACAACCACTTCAATCCGGCCTTCTTCCTCGTCAATCAACACGCGGCTGACGGTGGCAGGCTGCAACGCATTCACGACGAAGGTCGCGATGTCGTCGGACCAGGGAATGATGTCGATTTTCTCGCCCTGCATTTCCTGAACCACGGCCTGAACACGGCTGCCCTTCATGCCGACACAGGCACCAACCGGATCGATCGAGCTGTCCTGACTGATAACACCGATTTTCGCACGACTTCCGGGATCGCGAGCCGCGGCCTTGATCTCGATAATGCCGTCGTAAATTTCGGGCACTTCCTGCGCGAACAGGAGTTTCATGAAATCGGGATGTGCGCGCGACAGGAAAATCTGCGGCCCGCGGTTTTCGCGGCGGACATTGAGGATCAGCGCACGAACACGATCACCAACACGGGCGGCTTCGCGCGGAATCTGCTGATCCCGGCGAATAACGCCTTCGGCACGGCCCAGGTCGACGACCACATGGCCGAATTCCACGGACTTGACGACACCGGTGATGATCTCGCCAGCGCGGTCCTTGAATTCTTCGAACTGCCGTTCGCGTTCTGCGTCACGGACTTTCTGAAAAATCACCTGCTTGGCCGACTGGGCGTCAATCCGGCCCAGATCCACGGCAGGAAGCGGATCAACGATGAAATCGCCGACTTTCGAGCCTTTTTCAAGCTTCTCGGCCTGCTTCAGATCGACCTGTTTGAAATAGTCCTCGACTTCCTCAACCACTTCCACAACCCGCCACAAGCGCAGATCTCCGGTCTGTACATCGAGCTTGGCGCGAATGTCATTCTCCGCCCCATAGCGTGCACGGGCCGCTTTCTGGATCGCCTCTTCCATCGCTTCCACAACGATTTCCTTGTCGATCATCTTTTCCGATGCGACCGCATTGGCGATCGCAAGCAGTTCAGCCTTGTTTGCAGAAATGGCACTGGCCATGATTAATCTTCCTGTTCTTCTACTAGAGTATCTTCTTCAATCTCGTCCGCTCCGTCCGGGGAAACCGGAACCGTTGCGGCAATAAGGGCATCAGTGAGAATCAGTTTCGCGCTGTGCACGTTGGACAGAGCCGTCTCCTGACGCCCGGACTTGCGATCGTCAATCGCTATTATCTCACCTTCGACGCCAGCCAGCAAGCCGCGCAGCTGTTTTTTCCCGTCGACAGCGTCGATCAGGTTGATCCGCGCCTCATGTCCGGCCCAGTTGGCATAGTCTTTTGCCCGGGTTAGCGGCCGGTCGATGCCGGGAGAACTGACCTCCAGACGGTAAGCCTCTTCGATCGGGTCAACCTCATCAAATTTCTCGGAAATCCGCCGGGACAGCGCCGCACAGTCATCGATATTGAGCTGCCCCGTTTCCGGACGCTCGGCCATGATCTGCAGAGTCAATTCATCCGCGCCAGAGACAAACTGAACGCGTACGAGCTCAAAACCCAAAGCCTGCGCTTCCGGTTCGATCAGCTGTTCAAGTTTGTTCAGGTCGGCCAAAAATCTTCCAGTCCATTGCGCAAAGGCTAAAACCGCCGGCCCCTCTCGGCGCCAGCCCCTTCACTTCTCATGATGTCGGGATGACTGCTATTTAGGGACTGATTCCCTATTTTGCAATGGAAGATTACGCTGCCTGAGATTTTGGGTCGAACAACCAGATGGCCAGCGCCCAGGCCAGCACGGCCCCGACAAACTGGGCGATTATGAAACCCGCGACATTCTCGGGGGCAATACCAGCGAAACTGTTTGAAAAAGCCCGACCCACGGTGATCGCCGGATTGGCAAAGCTGGTTGAACTGGTGAACCAGTATCCCGCGGAGATATAGAGCCCAACCGCAGGTGCCACCCATTCCGGGCGGAACCGGACGGTGCCCAGTATCGTGAATATCAGACCAAAGGTCGCGATCAGTTCGCCCAGCCACTGGCCGCTACCAGTCCGGATTTTCTCGCTCAGCTGAAAAACCGGCATTTCAAACATGACATGCGCCGCCCAAACACCGATCAGGCCGCCTGCGAGCTGTGCCAACACGAATAGAATTGCAGCAAGAACCGGCAATTCCTTGCGCAGGAACATGACCAGTGTCACGGCGGGATTGAAATGGGCACCCGATATCGGCGCCAATATGGCAATCAACACAAACAGGATTGCGCCGGTCGCCAGCGTGTTTCCCAGCAGAGCGACGGCAACATTACCGCCCGCCAGAGTTTCCGCCATGATGCCGGAACCCACTACGGTCACGAACAGGAAAAACGATCCCAATATTTCGGCGCCCAGTTTTTGCGCCAGTGAAAAAGCCCCCATGATGTGCGCCGTCAGTTCAGGCAGCAGGATGTCGGATCAGACATTTTCCCGACATCGGGCATCTTGCCATAGTGAGTCACCTGCCCGTCAGTATGAAAGGCTTCCCAGATCACCCCGTCCGGATCGCTGGTCCA
>JBCBZY010000018.1:0-16870 GCA_039815115.1 Pseudomonadota bacterium
CTGAATTCTTTGGGGAAGAATTGCGTTCTCTTGACATCAGAATACACCGTACAATACATTCTCTTTCCCAGTCTTGCAAGTCCTGGTCGAAGCAAAATGGAGAGGTAGAGATGAGAATGCAGTCCGCGTGCGAGCAGTTCCTTCCCAGTGCCGCTGGCACCCAGCAACATGACCGAAGCATTGGTGTTCGCCACCCGTTCGACCATTTGCGCTACCTTCAGCATTTCCGGAGCACCCGTGATGATTCGTCCCAGTACCCGGTTGCTGTCGCCCTGCTGGGAGGACAATTGAATATTTTCCAGCTCGAGCTTGCGGACATGAAATGCCCGGCGCACGATCAGGCCCAGTTCGTCAATATCCACCGGTTTCTGGTAAAAGTCCCAGGCCCCGTTGGCGATCGCCCGCAAGGCACTGTCCTTTTCGCCATGGCCGGAAGCCACGATGATCTTGGTGTCCGGTTTCAGACTGAGGATCGCGTCCATGGTCGCGAAGCCTTCGGTTGTGCCGTCGGGATCCGGCGGCAGTCCGAGGTCGAGCGTGACCACATCCGGCTCTTCCGAGCGCAGCATGTTGATCGCCGTTTCCCGGTCACCGGCAACCAGCACGTCGAAATCCTCATAGGCCCATTTCAATTGCTTCTGCAGGCCCGGATCATCTTCGACGACCAGCAATTTCTCTTTCTGCTCAGCACTTTTGTCAGCCATTTCAAGCGGCCCTTTCGTTTATCGAATCTGTATCTGTTTCCGGTTTTTCCGTCAGTTCGGTTGCCAGCGGCAGGATCAGGGTAAACCGGCTTCCTGCGCCTTCCTTGCTCTCGACCTCGAGCCGCCCGCCCATCGCCTGGGCCAGTTGCCGGGCTTCATAGGCACCAATGCCAAAGCCGCCTTCCTTGCTCGAGGCAAAGGGCTTGAACAGCTGGCTGCGGACAAATTCACTCGACATGCCGATCCCGCGATCGCGGATTTCAATTGCCGCGCTCAAGCCGCGACGCCGGGCGTTCATGGTGATCGGTTCACCCTCTTCGCTGGCATCGATGGCATTCTGGATCAGGTGCCCCAGGATCTGATCGACCCGAATGGGGTCCGCCATGATGGTCAGGTCATCAATCTGACTGGTCTGGATGTCGTGCAGCAATCGTTTCTTGTCGATGATCGACTGCAGCAGCTCACTCAGTTTGACGGGACGCGGGTCTTCCGGTTTGCCCTTGTTGTGCTGCGCCAGTCGCGCCAGGAGGCCGTTCATTTTCTCGGCCGAATCCTGCAACGTGGCAATCATGTCCTTTCGGAACTCCGGATTGTCGGCATGCCGCTCGGCATTGCGCGCGAGCAGACTCAACTGGCTGACCAGGTTCTTTATGTCGTGCATGATAAAGGCCATGCGGCGGTTGAACTCGTCGAACCGCTGGGCTTCGGAGAGAGATTCCTGACTGCGAGCTTCTGCAAGATAGCTCGCCACTTGCCGGCCAACCACCCGCAACATGTCCAGATCTTCCCAGTCCAGCGTCCGGTTGATCCGTGGCCTCGCCAATATGATCAGTCCGGCGAGCCGGTCAAAATGCACCAGCGGTACCGCTGCCCAGGTCTCCTGGTCATTGGTCATCCATTCGGGGATGGCCTGCGCATCGCACTTGCCATCCTGTTCCGCGCGGAGTGCATCAAATTCCACGATATGGCTGGTTTCTTCAAAAAAAGAGACCGTCCGGGTTGTGCATGCGCGCGGCGGAACCTCTATCGAAGGCCAGTTCCAGCGCGACTGCAGAGTCAAACGACCGGTATCGTCGGGCATCAGCAAAATGCCCGCGGGAGAATCTGTGATATCGGCTATGGCCTTGACCACGCGTTCATGGAACGGTGCGCTGTCATCGCCAGGTCGACCAATGGTATCGGTGAAACGGATCCATTCGGAGCGATAGTCGTAGCGATGCTGGAAGAAATTCTTCGCCAGCTTCACCTTGAACCAAGAACGGAATTTTCCTGACGGCAGGAGCAGCAGCGCTGCAACTGATGTACCGAACAGAAAGCTGATCTGTGCAAGCCGGGCATAGTCGCCGCCGATGATCTGCAGCGCCGTGGCAATAATCACCATCATCAGCAAGTAGCCGCCGATCGCAACCAGTGACAGTGAGCGAAATGCGACACTGCGCGACAGTTTTAGTTGCCAGTCCGAATTGCGCACCGAAGCCAGACCGAGAATGGGTGCGATACAGGCAATCGCAGGACCACGCATCGCCAGTAGTTCCGACGGGTATTCCTGCGTCAGGTAAGTGATGGTGTAGAGGTTCAAATCGTAGGTCCAGATGGCGGCAAGAGAGGCCATCGGCAGACGGATGCCCCACCGGGTTTCCGGCGCTGAAATCGAATAAAGATTGTGCACCAGCACCAGCGCCCCGACCGAGAAGATCATCCGCAACACCAGCGAGGTGTAAATCGCCACGCCCGTCAGTCGCGGGCTGTCATCGAACAGCGGAACCATGAGATCTACCACTATCTGGCCACAAAGGATGAACGCCAGGGCAGCGTAAATATACATGACGGTGCGCGGCTCGTCACGACCCTCGCCGGTACGCAGCAGGCCAAACATGAAGGCCAGCCACCCCAGATTGCGCAAGGTCTCCGCGAAACTCGCCATGGGGGACAAGGCGCCTTCCACCGATACCGCCAGCGCCCAGAAACTGGTCATGGCTATTGCACAAATCAGCCAGATCTGTGTCACATTGCGTTCGGACTTGCGCTGGAACAGCCAGATGGCCAGCGCCGCAAACAGGGCAGCCGCGAGGCCATGCCCAAAAATACTGATCTGTTCGAGTATCTGCTGCATCTCAGCGCGCACCTTCTGGCCAGAGCACGACCCTTATGGTCTGCAACAGGATCAGGATATCAAGAAACGGCGTGTAGTTTTTCGCGTAATAGAGGTCATATTCCAGCTTGTGCCGGCTGTCCTCGATGGAAGCACCGTAGGGATAGTTGATCTGCGCCCAGCCTGTAATCCCCGGCTTGACCATGTGCCGTTCAGCATAGAATGGCATTTTGGTCTGCAGATCGTCCACAAATTGCGGCCGCTCCGGACGGGGTCCTACGAAACTCATTTCGCCTTTGAGCACGCTCCACGCCTGCGGCAGTTCATCGATCCGTACCTTGCGAATGAAACTGCCAATCCGGGTGATCCGGGGATCATTCTCGCTGGCCCATACCGCCTGACCTTCCACCTCGGCATCGGCGCGCATGGAACGCAATTTGGGAATGGAGAACTTCTGGCCATAGAGGCCGACACGTTCCTGACGGAAAAACGCCCCACCCCGGCTTTCCAGCATGATCAGGCAAGCAAATATCAATATGACAGGCCCGGTCAGCAGCAGCAGCGCCAAACTCAGAAATATGTCAAAGCTCCGTTTGAATACGCTAGATATTCGGCGCCCTGAAGAAAACCCGTCGGAAAAGATGAACCAGCTGGGATTGACGCTGTCCAGATCCACCCGCCCGGTTTCACGCTCAAGAAAACTGGACATGTCATTGACGTGCACACCCGTTGTCTTGATCGTCAGCAAATCGGCAACCGGCAGCGAGTTGCGCCGTTCTTCCAGCGCGAGCACGACTTCGCTGACTTCCAGATCAATCACATGCTGAGGGAGATTCCGGATCTGGCTGCGCTTGACCGCTCCGCTCACGGTGGCAGGTCCCTCGTTCATATCGACATAGCCTGCGACGATAAAGCCGCTTTCCTTTTTGTCTGCCAGTTTGGCAATCCGGCTGGCCCGTTCGCCAGCACCCAGGATCAGCAGCCGGCGCTTGAAGACCGTGCTGTCGAGCATGGTGCCCAGCAAGACGCGCAGGACCATCAACAGGAAAATCGACATCGCCATCGCGTAGAGCGAGTTGGACCGCCACAAGGTGATGCCCGGCAAGGTAAAAGCAAGAATGGACAGGAAAATGACACCCAGAGATATCGCCACCAATATGCGCGCGGCAGCGAAGCGGAGCGATTGCAAGGCTTCCGTGCTGTAAACACCAACTGCAATAAGTGCCACTTCCAAAGCTATCGCGAAGCTCAATATCGGCGCGGGCCGGTCATAAATCGAACCAACATCCATGCCAATCTGCGTTGCGCGCAAAATCCAGCTCAGTTCAGCTGCGGTAATGAGCAGCAGAAAATCCAGCAAACCCAGCAAAAGCACGGGATACGGGATATAGTGTTTGAACAGTCGGATCATTTGATGCGCATTCTTTCCGTAGTGCGCGTCCCTGTTATCCAAAAAACGTAAGCTGTCGGTTAATTTTACAGTGATTAGCTGGAATTATCCTGCAATTCCCGACAGATTGTATAGTTTACCGACAGAAAAACAGGTTAATCCGCGACAAAATTGTAAGGCGCGAAACCCCGTTCTCTCTCATCGAATTTGAGGCTACGGCTTTTTGGTGGTGCAGAACGCTGGGAACATTGTTGCCGCGTGCATGCCGGACAGCCCAGTCCGATTGGCACCGCGCTATCGGGCGACAGATCCTGCCCTCGCGTATAGACAAGCGATGACGCCAGTTCAGCGGACACCCCAAGCCCGATGGCGAATTGCGGTGCGTAGCCACCTGCTCCCGAACCAATTCCCTGCACAGATCGCGCAAGCGTAAACCAGGAGGACCCGTCCTCCAGCGCAACCAGCTGGGTCTGTACTTCTGACGGCTGTTCAAACACGCGGTGAATATTCCATAGCGGGCAACGATACTGGCTCTCAACCAGCGGCGCGTTGCTCGCTCCCGAATAGCGCTTGGAAATCAGGCCGGACCGGTCGATGCGAACCATGAAAAAAGGCAATCCGCGCGCGCCTACTCTCTGGAGCGTTGTGAGACGGTGTGCCACCTGTTCAAACCCTGCTCCGAACCGTCGCTGCAATATCTGAATGTGATAACCTGTTTGCTCACAAGCCTTGAGAAACCGGGCATAAGGCATCATCAGGGCGGCAGCAAAATAGTTACTCAAATGACGACGGTGCAACCGCTCGGCGGCACGATCAGCAAATGATCCGCCGGCGACCAGCGCATCAATTTCCGACTTCGCTTCAATCTGCCCGAGAACCAGCGCCGCCTGAAATGTGCGCGACGCGGGATCGAGCATCTCGGATAGTTGAAGTTGCCGAGCGTGCAGGTCCAGCCTTCTGAGCTTGTCCGGCAACACGGTTTCGGGCAATATCCGGATAGTCAGCTGATGTTTGACGCGCAGCCGTTCGGCAATAGCGCCATAAAGGTCACCGGCCCCCAGACGCAATTCATCAGCCAGGTTTTCAGCCATGGAGTCGAGATCCGCAAAATGATTGCGCCAGCGCTCGATTTCCCTGCGCACCAGCTGGATTGGATCAGCATTGGATGCGGTGCTGTCAGGCTGGGCTGACCGATTGTCAAATACCCGCACAAATGCTTCGGCCGTGTTCGGGGCGGCGTTCAGCCACTCTTCCAGTTCTGACCGGTCGATCGAAATATCCTCAAAAACCGGATCAGCCAGGCGCCGCCGCAATCCATCTATACCACCGCCTGGTTCTGCTGCCATGAGCTGACGCGGATCAAAATCAAATCGTTCCGCGAGCAGCAGCATCAACCGGGCACTGAGCGGACGCTGATTGCGTTCGATCAGGTTGAGATAGCTCGGCGAAATATCCAGCGCTTCAGCCAGCGCGACCTGGGTCATTCCGGCCCCGCGCCGCAACCGCTTGATTGCTGCACCGGCAAATAGTTTTTTGTCTGCCATCCAGGAAGCATGTAAATATTTTGACTAAATTACAACTCTGTTCACCAAATTTCTGATCATTTACAAGAATCCGCGTAGCCGGGAGTGGCACCCAGAATGGCGTTCGACTATCGATCAAAGCTCAGAATTTCAGACTTTTCCTGGGGAGGAAAAGCTGTCCGCCGGAGCGCCGCTTGCCCGGTTTGCTCCGGCGGATTTTCACGAAAAGCTGCGTAATCAATTGTTAAGGGCTGGCTGCTAGCTTCCAGCGCAGTTTTGTTGCGAGGTTTTGACATGTTCAAGCAAGTTCTGATTTTGGCGGGTTCGATTATTGCGATTGCGGCAGTGGTCGCGACCACTGCAGGTGATCCGGTTGAAAAACCTGCCGAGCCCAAGGAACAGGTCGAAGAAAAGGCACCGCCGCCTCCAAAGCCGGTCACGACCGACGAAAGCTATTATGACGATGATGAGAATTTCGTCTTTGGCGAGCCGCTTACATATAATGAAGACGACAGTTCTGGTTCATCTGCAAGCAATTCCGTTTCTTCAGCCGCAAGGGTCGGCGCATCTCAGACCACAGGCCGCGTCGGAAGTACCGGAGTAGGTCAGCCGGGTAGCCTCGAAAACCCTATTAATTCAATGCCGCCTGGTGTGAAGCGACAGAGCTCGAGCAAGGATGAAAACGCGCCTCTAAACTGAGTCCGGCAAAAGGTTCTTGCCGTCTCGATTCGGTCCTGCTGGCGGCAGTTCCCAAGGTTTTCTCCCCAAAAATGAGAGCCATGAAAGTGGCGCTGATCTCAAATCACTGGATGATGAAGTTACGCGGTTTATTCGCAATAGCGATTAACGATTCAGGACGGACAGCGCTCGAGAATATAGATATCGGGTTCGACAAATAACGTGAATTGATCCGCTCCAACGATCATCACCGGACCTTCCATTTGAAACCGGCCACCAGCTTCTCCGGTTTCTTCGTCCAACGCCAGATCGACCAGATTCAGTACCAGTTTTTCGCCCGTCCATTCTCACGTGCCAGTCAGATCCTCGGAGACGAAATTTCCTCCGCCAATCAGCGTCCAGCTCGATGGCATGTCACATTTTTCGTCTGCAAAAGTCCACCGGCCTTCAAACCATGATGCGTCTGCCGATGACGCAGCTTCGGTTGGCTCCGATGCCTGACCGGACAGCAATCCGGTCGCACTTGCCAGCAGGATTGCCGTCGGAAACGCCAAATCAGTTAGACTTTTTCATCAGGTCCAGCGCGGCAGCCGCCAGCGCTTCAGCACCGGTCGCCACAACCTTTTCCGCATCCGGTGCCCAAAGAGGACTGTGGAGCGACGGCAGTTTAGCCCCGGTTTTCTGCGCCTCGAGATATTCCTCCATCGGCACACCACCTACCCAGAAAATCATGCTCCTGATTGAGGTATCCGCCCTGCGATAGCGGCTGAAATCTTCGCCACCCATCACCGGCTTGGTCTGATGAACACGATCATTGCCAAAGCGCGAGGCAAACAGGTCAGCCATCTCTTTGCTGAATTCCGGGCTATTGTAAGTGGCCGGTGTATATTCATCTTCCCGGATACCAACGGTTGGCATGCGATCTTCCGGAATGCCTGCAGCGATCGCCTCACCACGCACAATCCGCTTGATCCCGTCCAGCAGCTTGGCTCGGGTTTCGTCCGAATAGCTGCGCACCGTCAGTTGCAAATTGGCCTTGTCGGAAATGATATTGTGCTTGAAACCCGACTGGAAACTGCCGACCGTGACGACTGCCGGGTCCTGCGGATCAATTTCCCGGCTAACCAGGGTTTGCAAGGCACCCACGATACGCGAGGCCAGAACGATCGGATCCTTGGTCGTGTGCGGATAGGCGCCATGTCCGCCCACGCCCTTAATTTCGATATCCACGCTGTCAACGTTGGCAAGAGCATAGCCGGGCGCATAGCCGATATGCCCAGCAGGAGCGCCCGCGGCATCATGAAAGGCCAGCACATATTCCGGTTTCGGAAACCGCGTGTACAGGCCGTCTGCCAGCATGGCCTTAGCCCCTTCCCCGGTTTCTTCTGCCGGTTGCAAGATCATGACCAGAGTGCCGGACCATTGATCCTTGCGTGCAGCCAGTTGCCGCGCCGCTCCCACCCATCCGGTCATATGCGTATCATGACCGCAAGCGTGCATCACGCCGGTGTCATTGCCTTCACGAGTTTTGGCCATGACTTTCGATGCATAAGGCAGGCCGGTTTTCTCAATTAGCGGTAACCCGTCCATGTCGGCCCGCAGCATGACGGTTGGGCCATCTCCATTTTCCATGACCGCGACAACACCTGTGCCGCCAACCTTCTCGGTAACCGCAAAGCCCAGTCGGCGGGCTTCGGCTGCCAATTTGGCCGCCGTGCGGAACTCCTCGCCGCTCAGTTCCGGATTGGCGTGCAAGTCCCGGTAGATTTCCATCAATGACGGCAGATCGGCAGAAATGGACTGGTTCAGGCTGTCTGCCTGCGCCTGGGTGGCGACCAGCACGGAAGCCGCAAGTGCCAGAATGGATTTCGAAATTTTGCGCATGATGCTCCCCGCATGATAGCTTAAGTTAATTGTGGATCGAGCCTAATGCGTCTGTCACGGATTGCGAGTCCGAATTTCCCTGGCGGAACGACTAAGGTCGAACCGGGGTCAGTTCCATTACATTCACAACCGACTCGTAATAGGGAAAGGGATAAACCATGCGCCATCGCTGCTTCCCGATGCGGTGGATAACAGCAACCTCGTCGCGTTTTTCCGACTGGCCATAAGGCTTGGCTTTGTCTTCATATCCGTAAAAGCCCGTTCCCAAATAAACGGATTGCTTGTCCCCGTCCGGATAGATCCAGCCCGCCGTCATTTGCGAACCGGTTAATTTGGTAAACTGATACCGGTCACCCTGCTTGACCACACGGCAGCGAAAGGCGGGATAGGCAATATATGGCAGGCCGCCATCCGGCTTCCCGTCGAGCTTGGTCACCGAACAATTGTAAAGTCCGACCGGCAGCATGCTGCCAGACAGTCCCGCATCGGGTTCAAACAGGGAGCCACGGCTGGTCAGCTTTTCAGCCTCTCCGGCACCAACAACCCCGTCTATGCCTTTGGTGAGCGCCTCCCGCCACTGTCCCGCACGTTTCTGATCAGCCTCGGTTGCTTTGTCCCGCCAGTCCGGTTCGGCAACCGGAACTGCTGTTGCGGTATTGCTGGCGATCAATGTCAGACTGGCGAATATGGACAACGTAATCATTGTGCTGTCCACCCCCCGTCTATCGAGATATTTGCCCCGGTAATTGCGCTGGCTTCGTCTTTGCAGAGAAACACCGCCAGCGCCGCAATCTGGTCGATCTGGACAAATTCCTTGCTCGGCTGTCCGGCGAGAAGCACGTCGTTGATGACTTCTTCCCGACTCAGTCCCCTCACCTTCATCGTATCCGGAATCTGCCCCTCGATCAGCGGTGTCCAGGTATAGCCCGGCGAGATGGTATTGACGGTGATGCCCTGCTGCGCGACCTCCAGCGCAACGGTTTTGCTGAACCCGGCAATGGCATGTTTGGCAGCATTGTAGGCCGACTTGAACGGGCTGGCGACCTTGCTGTGCATCGATCCGGTATTGATGATCCGGCCCCAGCCTCGCTCCTTCATGCCCGGAAGCACCGCCTTGGTCGTGTGAAATGCGCTGTTCATAATGATGTCCATGATCGCATTCCACTTGTCTTCCGGAAATTCGTCGACCGGGGCGACATGCTGGATACCGGCATTGTTGACGAGGATGTCGACCGGTCCGAGTTCATCCGCACATTGCTCCGCCATGGCCCGGATCTGATCCGGCTTTGTCATGTCGGCATCGCTGTACAGAGCCTTTGCGCCACTCAACTGTTCGAGTTCGGTTCGGAGCTTTTCAATCTCCCCGCTGTCGCCAAATCCATTGATCATGACAGCGGCGCCTTCAGCAGCCAGCGCTTTTGCATAGCCTCCCCCGATACCCGATGTAGATCCCGTAATCAGTGCCGTCTTGGCTTTCAAAAACATAAAAAATCTCCTTGTCCGAACCTTAAAACAGTCCTCCGTCACTGCAACGGCTTTTTGTAAAACCTGCCACCAAGGTGCTTGCGCTTCGTTTCGATTCAGGCAAACTGCATCGCAACCAAGGAGAACCCGCATGCGCCTCGATGATCTGGATCCCAGCAAAAATGCCCGTGATCACGGACGCGGTGGCGGCCGGGGCATGGGCGGCGGAGGCGGCGGTCTCGGACTGCTGCTCAGTTTCCTGCCGATGTTGCTGGGCCGGAAAATGGGGTGCGGGACCATTTTGTTGATCGGGGGCGCGATTGCCCTTTTCATGATGTTTGGCGGCGGCGGTGCGATGCTCGGCGGTGGTGGAACGCAGACTGCGGGGACCGCCTATGACACGGCGGAAGAACAATTTGCCGGACGCGTGCTCGCTTCGACCGAGCAGACCTGGACGAAACTGTTTGCCGCCAGAGGACAGCAATATCGTCCGACTACAATCAACTTTTATGACGGCAGTGTCAGCTCGCAAGGCTGTGGTTCCGCTTCTTCGGCTGCGGGTCCCTTCTATTGTCCAGCCGACGAGGGCATATATCTCGACACATCTTTTTTCCGCGAAATGTCGACGCGCATGGGCGCCAAGGGCGATTTTGCCCAGGCCTATGTGATTGCGCATGAAGTAGGCCATCATATCCAGAATCTGACCGGTGTCGCGGATCAGGTCCGCCAGGCTCAAGGCCGCGCGAGCAAGGCGCAAGGCAATGCATTGCAGGTCCGGATGGAATTGCAGGCCGATTGCTATGCCGGTGTCTGGGCGGCGCAGAATGCCGAGCGGATGGAACCGGGAGATGTTGAAGAAGGGCTCAATGCAGCCCACGCCATTGGCGATGACACGCTGATGCGCAAATCCGGTCAGCGGCCGATTGAAAGCATGTTCACCCATGGCTCATCCGAGCAACGCATGACCTGGCTGCGCAAAGGCATGCAGACCGGCGATCCGGCCGCGTGCGATACGTTCGCACGCGGCGCGGTCCGCTAGGTTGGTCAGGCCGTCGCACTGCTTTTGCGCAAAGTGCTCGACCAGTCGAGACGCCGAGTGACAAACATCACCCCGGCCAGTGCCACGAAGATCAGCAGCGATCCGATCAGCAGCGAGTATGCCTCGAGGCTGAGCAGGATGTAGATGGCTCCGTAAAGACCAGCCAGTAGCCCGCCGATCAGCGACGCCCGTCGCCAGCTCGATAGAACCGATGCCGAATAGGCTGTGATCAGTCCGATCGTGGCAGCCGATGCTGCGACAAAGGCCATTGCAAATCCGATAATCTCGGCAAAGGCGAGCAGCAGCACGAAGAACAGGATCAAGGCCACGCCGACCAGAATATACTGGACGGACGAGATCCGTACGCCGCCGATCAGGTCAAACAGCAGGAAGGCGACGAAGGTAAAGCCGATGATCAGGAACCCATATTTGGTCGCCCGGTCAACTTGCCCGTAGAGATCCACTGGCTGGATTAGATTCACTGTCGCGCTGGCGCTACCGCCGCTATTGCCCGGATCATAATAGGATGGCGTATCCGCCCGGATCGGTGTCACCTGCGAACCCTGCTGGGTCGAAAGCAGCGAAGCCCCCAAAGCGAGATTTGTGATCACATATTTCGCCTCAAACCCCTCCGCGCTGATGGTGCGGCTTTCCGGCAGGAAGCTGCCTGAAAAGCTGGGATGCGGCCATTCCGACTTGACTGTCCACTCGGTTTGTCCGGCGTGGGGCGCAATCGTCACGCCCTGATTGCCCTTGAACCGGACATCAAAGGTGGTGTCGATCTGACCTTCGGCCAGCGCACTGGCATCGACCCAAGCAAAGAAACCGCTATTGCCGGTTTCGCCGAGGCCCTTGCCAGGCTGCAATACCGAATCCTCGCCGTTGATGGTGACGATATTGTCACCAGCCAGTCCGCGGGCATCAGACAGTCCAAAGCGGAGTTCGGCGCGGGTGAAGTCAATATCTTCCAGTGCCACACCATATCGGTCCAGATCATCCGGAAGCGCAAAATTCGCGGTGCCGGTGACATTGGTGTCATAAACTACGACTTCGTAAATCGCCCGAGTCTTCACTTGCGTGTTGAGCGACGTGTCCATCTTGATGGTTTCGGGCGCAAGAAAGAGCTCGCGCTGCACCGTGTTGGTCCGGGTTACCGTCTTGCCGTCCTGCTCCACCGTCTCCTGTACACGGGTGGTGTAGGGCAGAACGAGCTTGGGTCCGGCAAAGACCTGCTCTCCACCCCATCCGGTGACAATCGACTGCTGTGCGGTCTCGCTTTGCGACTGGCGATCATATACGAGCAGCCAGGTGGCGAAGAGCGGGATGGTCAGCAAAAAGCCGGTCAGCAGAACCAGCAGAAATTTCGCTCCGGGAGAGCGCTCCTTTCGCGGTTCTTCATAAGTTTCTTCTGCAATTTCAGTCATTTTCATTCCCTCCAGTCAACATAATAGAGTGTTGCTCCCGACGTGCGTTCGTCTAATCTCTTCGCTCCTGACAACCAATAACTGCGACGAGTCGAGCCTGACGTGCGTCGAATCGAAAGGCCTTTATGAGAATTACGGATTGCCACAATGTGAACGACTTCCGCACGTTGGCAAAAAAGCGCCTGCCGTTTCCGATATTTGACTATATTGATGGCGCTGCTGATGACGAGGTCACGCGCCGGCGCAACACGGCCGCCTATGAAAGCTGTGACCTTGTGCCCAATGTCCTGGCCGGGGTTGAAGATATCGACATGAGTGTGACGGTCATGGGCCAGAAACTGGCCATGCCGCTGTTTCTGTCGCCAACTGCGTTGCAACGTCTGTTTCACTGGCAAGGCGAACGCGGGGTCGCCCGCGCGGCCGAGAAATATGGCACGTTTTTCGGAATTTCTTCACTTGCCACCATCAGCATCGAGGAAATCGGAGACTCCATTTCCACACCCAAAATGTTCCAGTTCTATGTCCACAAGGACAAGGGCCTGAACCAGTCGATGATCGAACGGTGCAAGGCCGCGCGTTTTGATGCGCTGACCCTGACCGTCGATACCATCGTTGGCGGCAATCGGGAGCGCTGCCTGCGTTCCGGGTTCACCAGCCCACCGAAGATCACCCCGTCCAGTTTTATTAGCTATGCCGCCAAGCCGGCCTGGGGGCTGAACTACATGTTCCGCGAGAAATTCGAGCTGTCCAACCTCAAGGACCATGTCGGGGAAGGCACCAATGTCGCGCTTTCGGTCGCGGACTATTTCAACACCATGCTCGATCAGTCGCTGGACTGGGCTATGGCTGAAGAGATTCGCAAAAACTGGGATGGCGAATTCTGTCTCAAAGGGATCATGTCGGTAGAGGATGCGAAACGCGCCGCCGATATTGGGGCAACGGCAATCATGGTCTCCAATCATGGCGGACGGCAGCTTGATGGATCCCGCGCACCCTTTGATCAACTGGCCGAGATTTGCGACGCTGTCGGCGACCGGCTGGATGTCATTTGCGACGGCGGCATCACCCGGGGCAGCCATGTTCTGAAAGCCCTGAGCGTTGGCGCAAAAGCCTGCTCCGGCGGGCGGCTTTATCTCTATGCTCTTGCAGCTGCCGGACAGGCCGGGGTTGAGCGAATCCTCGGATTGCTGCAAACAGAGATCGAACGTGACATGAAGTTAATGGGCGTCACGTCCGTGGATCAGCTCAGCAGGGACAATCTGCGCTGGCGATAATCCGGGTCGGAACAGGGGATGACACATGATCACCAAATATAGACTACCCGCGCTGTTTTTAATCGCAGCAATCGGCTCAAGCCCGGCACTGGCCCAGGAAGGCGCACCCAAGGACTCCACCCTGGAAAGCACCGGCAACAAGGTCGCGGAACCGTTTGATGGCAAGGAAATTCCGCCCAAGCTTCAATCGATACAGGACGACCCTTATTCCATGCGCGGCATGCGGGGTTGCGCCGCGATTATCGCCGAAGTGCGCGAACTGAACGCGGTGCTGGGCGCCGATGTCAACGAGAAGGTCAGCAAAAGCAAGGCCAAGAAGCGCGAGGAAACTGCCGGGCGTGTGGCCGGGAGCGCGATTGGCTCGATCATTCCGTTTCGCGGACTGATCGGGGAAGTGACAGGAGCGAATGCCGAACGGCGGCGGTACAACCGGGCGGTGTATGCGGGAACAGTCAGGCGCGGATTTCTGAAAGGTGTGGGTCGCGAGCGAGGGTGCAAGAAACCAGCGCGACCGTAACGGCACAAATGGGGGCAACAAGGAGAAGATGTCATGGCAGTTGCCAGGGCAGTTGTTGCCATATTGTTTTTGTCTGTGACCGGACTGGAGTCTGCTGATGCCGAGACTCCCAATACCGAAAAACCAATGCTCAATCACATGGGAGACGCCGTGACGCAACCCGCGAAGGACGTGAACCTGAAAAAGGTGAAGATCCCTCCGCGCCTGCTGGAGGTGCAGGAAAATCCTTATGATCTTGCGGGTATGGACGCCTGTCTGTCGATCAATGCGGAGATCGGGGAACTTTATCCGCTTTTGGGGCCGGATGTGAATGATCCGGCCGAATTCTCGCGCGCGGAAAAACGCGAACGCAGCGTGAGCCGGGTGGCCGGCGGCATATTGGGCGGGCTGATTCCGTTTCGCGGCGTGGTTCGGGAGATTACCGGCGCGAACAAAGCCGAACGACAGTATCTGAAGGCGCTCGCCGCCGGTAATGCCCGGCGCAGTTTCCTGAAAGGCTATGCCCAAAGCAGGGGATGTGCGCCGTGGGCGGTCGCGTCTAGCCAGCCGCCTTTGCCGTAACGACCCAGATGCCGCCAGGAAGAGCAACGCGGCCATCCTTGTCATGGGGCGCAAGCGCATCCTTCAAAGCCGCCAGCAGCTTCGGATGGAGCGCCTCGTCCGCTTCTTTCAGCGCCCGTGAGGCAGGTCCGATGCGAGAAGAAAATCGGACAGCTTCATCAATCCCGCCCGATTGAGCGAGACAGACTTCCAGTGCCTGTGGTGCGATCGCGATCTCGCCAAATCCGGCATCGCGCAAAATGCCTTCCAGTCGCTCCGGATCAGCAAAGGCAAACGGGCCGGGATCATGCGGATCGGTCTCGGGCGCTTCCGGCAGCAAGGGCTTCAATGCGCCCATCGGCACCATCACCCAAAGATTAGTTTTTGGAGACTGCCAACAGACAAACACCATTCTGCCACCCGGTTTGAGATTCGTTCGAATATTCTTGAACGCGGCCAGTGGGTCTTCGAAAAACATCACACCAAAACGGGACATGACCAGATCATATTTTTGATCGGACTGGAATTGGGCCGCATCTTCCAGGAAAAACTGCACGTTTTCCCCACCGCGAGAACGCGCCAGGTCCAGCATCGGCCGGGACACATCAACGCCGGTGACTTTGGCACCCTGCTCGCTGGCGATCAGACTGGTCTGTCCGGTTCCGCATCCGATATCGAGTACCCGTTCTCCGGATTGCACCGCAGCCGCTTCCATCAGGGCAGAAGTCGCCGAAGCCAGCATCGCATCCAGTGCCGTCTGATGTGCCGCCCACTGCCTGCCGGCATCTTCATTCCAATATTCGATCTGTTCTTCGTTTGGCATTCGGCACAATTCCCTGCAAAGCCGATCTCAAAAATCTCAGATACGCAAATTTATCGCGGATCAGGCAATGCGACAGGATCCCCCTTTTCATCAACAAGATTTCCGTCCTCGTCAATCTTGATCTGCCTGGGATGCGAAACAAGCGAGTCCTGCTTTTTGGGCGTCTGCGCTTCGATAATTTCTTCCATGAAAGCCGTGGCTTTCTCTCTATCCTCCGGAAGGATTTGGCCGCGAAGGATTGATGCTACACTATAATAGATCACTGATCTTTTCCCTTCAGGCTTGGCCTCTTCGCCGTCTTCAACCATCTGGAAAAGTATTCTGCAGGTATGGCTTAGCCTTGCCCCATTCAGCGTCTGTGTGCCACAGGTTTGCTTCGTCATCCCAATGCGAGGGAAACCCTTCGCATCGGCCATCTTTGCTGCTTTCACCATTGCACGCCGAAATGCGTCGCTGACTGATTCACTGCGATCCGCGATCGAGTTGACTCTTATGACATTGTTTTTCCGATATTTTCCGTAAGCGGATTCGGAAAACTTTTTGCCAAAGAGCAGATCTCCCAATTGCGCGCTAGCCGGTTGCCAGACAAACAGACCAGATAAACAAACCAGGACTAGAAAGCGCAAGCTCAATAAACCCGCTTCTTGGGCTTGATATATTCCGCCTCGTCGGTGAGCGTGAAGTCATGAACCGGGCGTGTTGAAAGGCCCACTTCGCTGGACTTGCCGCCCCATCCCTCAAACGTGCCAACCGAATGGTGCATCCAGTTTGTATCGTCCCGGTCCGGACAATCGTCGCGCGCATGTGCCCCGCGACTTTCGGTCCGGTTGAGCGCGCTCTTGATGGTGACCATCGCCTGCCCCATCAGATTGTCGAGCTCAAGCGTTTCGACGAGATCCGTGTTCCAGATCATCGAACTGTCGGACACCTTCACATCCTGCAGCTTCTTGTTGATGCCCTCGAGCACCATTACGCCCTCGCTCATCAGTTCGTCGGTGCGGAATACGGCGCAATGTTTCTGCATCGTTTTCTGCATGTCGAGGCGCAGCTCTGCGGTTGGCGTGCCGCCCTTGGCATTGCGGAAATGATCAATCCTGGCGAGCGACATGTCCGCACTGTCCTTCGGCAGCGGCTTGTGCGCCGTGCCGGGTTTCAGCGTGTCTTTGAGCCGCAGACCGGTCGCCCGGCCAAAGACCACGAGATCAATCAATGAGTTCGAGCCCAGACGATTGGCGCCGTGAACCGACACACAGGCCGCCTCGCCCACCGCAAACAGGCCGGGAACCACGTGGTCGGGATCGTCCTTGGTCGGCATCACCACTTCGCCATGATAGTTACAGGGAATGCCGCCCATATTGTAATGAACGGTCGGTGTCACCGGCAGCGGTTCGCGGGTCAGGTCGACGCCGGCGAAAATCTTGCCACTCTCGGTAATCCCCGGAAGACGTTCATTACAATATGGGCGGCATTCCCTGTAACTATCATGGCGAAGTGGTGATGCCGACCAAGGACGATCCC
>JBCBZY010000272.1:0-3968 GCA_039815115.1 Pseudomonadota bacterium
ATAGCGAGGTCAGCGTATCGCGCGATCATCTGCGACACTATGTCGCTGTGTTCGATCAGCTATTCCGGCGGGGACAGGATCGCGGCGAAATCCGGCAGGATGCGGTGCTCTGGCAAGCGCGTGATGTGTTTTACGGCACGCTGGAATATAGCGCGCGGTCGATTGAAATGACGATGGACGCGGATCGGACCGAGCGGCATCAGCGGCCGGTTGTTGACCAGATGATATCCCTGTTCCGCGCGCATTACGGTGCGGAGTCGGACGAATCCGGACCGGCCAGTCCGACCCTGAATGACCTGTCATCCAAACTGGACCGGCTGTCGGAACAATTTGACGCGCTGGCTAAGCAGCTGCCCAAATAAAAAGGGCCCCCGAAGGAGCCCTTTCATGTTCATTTTGTAAGCTGGCTTAAGCTGCTTTGTAGAAGCTCTCGCCCGCGTCCGCTTTTTCACGGAAGCTCATCGGCGGCTTGAACCGTTCGCCATATTTCTGGGCGAGCATATCGGCGGTGCGAACGAAGTTGTCGACGCCGATGGTATCGATATGGCTCATCGGGCCGCCGGTCCATGGCGCAAAGCCCCAACCAAAGATCGCGCCGAGATCAGCAGATTGCGGATCGGAAACAACGCCTTCGTCGAAGCACTGCGCTGTGGCAATCAGCTGGATGTACATCAACCGCTGTTTGACTTCCTCAACCGTTGGCTGGTTTTCGGCGAGCGGGAAATGCTCTTTCAGGCCGGGCCATAGTTTCTTGGAACCATCATCGGCATATTCATAGAAGCCGCCACCAAAGCGCCGTCCGCGACGGTCGATCTTCTTGACCATCAATTCCATGAGGTCCTCAGTCCCGCTCGGAACATAGGCGTCGCCCATTTCTTCCTTGGTTGACGTCATGATGTCGTAACCCAGTTGCAAGGTGGTTTCATCGACAATGGCCAGCGGGCCGATGGGCATGCCCATCGAAATCGCGGCATTCTCGATCAGCGCCGGGTTGACGCCCTCCGCCACCATCATGGTCGCTTCATTGGCATAAGGCGGGAAGACGCGGTTGGTATAGAAACCGCGCACATCTTTCACGACAATCGGCGTCTTGCGGATCTTGGCGTTATAGTCGAGCGCCACGGCGAGCGCCTTGTCGCCGGTTTCTTCGCCGGGAATGATTTCGAGCAGTGGCATTTTCTCAACCGGTGAGAAAAAGTGCATGCCGATAAACTGATCGGGGCGCTCGCTGTTTTTCGCCAGGCCGGTAATCGGAAGCGTGGAGGTGTTGGATGCGAAGACCACATCCTTGCCGATCACCGCTTCGGTCTTCTTGATCACATCGGCTTTCACGTCAGGGCGTTCAAACACCGCTTCGATAATCAGGTCGACATCTTTCAGATCGTCATAATTATCGGTCGGAGTGATCCGCGCCATGAAAGCATCGGCTTTTTCCTGTGTCATCTTGCCGCGCTTCACGCCTTTGTCGACAATCTTCTGGCTATAGTCGATCGCCTTTTGTGCTTCTTCCATATTGCGGTCGAGGACGATGACATTCATCCCGCCTTTCGCCGTAACATGGGTGATGCCAGAGCCCATCAGACCAGCGCCGAGAACGCCCACGGTCTTGAGGTCGGTAGGCGGAACGCCTTCGGGACGCATAGCGCCTTTGTCCGCAGCCTGCTTATTCACAAATAGCGTGCGGATCATATTCTTGGCTTGCGGGCCGGAGAGCAACTTGGTGAAATATTTGCTTTCCACTTTGAGCGCCGTGTCGATGGGCAGCATTGAGCCTTCATAAAGGCAGGACAGGATCGCCTTGACCGCTTCGTAATTGCCCTTGCTCTGCTTCAGTGCCATTGCGGACGAACCGAAGTACATCGGCACAGCGCGCGGGTCCATGGAACCGGCACCACCTGGGAATTTCCAGCCCTTCTTGTCCCAGGGAGCGGAAGCTTTCGGATTGGCTTTCACCCACTCTTTGGCTTTGGCGATAACGTCTTCGGCAGGAACAACTTCATCGACAATTTTCTGCGCGAGAGCAGCCTGCGGGTTCATCGGCTGACCCATCATGATCGCCATGCCAGCAGCTTGCAAGCCAGCCAGACGTGGCAAGCGCTGGGTTCCGCCGCCACCGGGCAGCAGGCCGACTTGCACTTCGGGAAGGCCGAGTTGCAGCTTCGGATGATCGGCACAGACACGGTAATGGCAGGCCAGCGCCAGCTCGAGACCGCCGCCGAGAGCAAGACCGTTCAGCGCACAGGCAACGGGCTTTGCATGTGCCTTGCCTTTCAGCAGGTCCTTCGCGCTATTGCCGCCGGTTTCCATCTTGCGGAGCACGGCGTTAAGGCCCCAAGCCTGTTCGAAAGCTTCCTTCATGCTGGTCGCTTCAGAAGAACCAAGCATGTTGAGGTCAGCGCCGGCGAGGAAGCCGGATTTCTTGCCGGAAGTGATGACTGCGCCTTTGATATCGTCATTGGCAATCAGTTCGTCGACGAATTTCGGGAAGTCAGCCATCAGGCCCTCGTTCCACACGTTCATCGACTGGCCGGGAAGGTCGATAGTGACCAGGGCAATGCCATCGCTGTCAATATCAACGGTAAGTGTTTCGTAAGTCATTTATTTTGTCCTGCTAAATATGAAATGGGGGTGATGAAGGGGTCTGCGCCCTAGTTCACCCGCTCAATAATGGTGGCAATGCCCATGCCGCCACCGATGCACAGCGTCGACAACGCGGTCTGCTTGTTGGAGCGCTCCAACTCATCAACCACCGTGCCGAGGATCATCGCACCCGTTGCGCCCAGCGGATGGCCCATGGCGATAGCGCCGCCATTGACGTTGATTTCGCTATGATCGACATTCATCGCATCCATGAAGCGCAGGACAACAGCCGCAAAGGCTTCGTTGAGTTCCCAGACATCAATGTCGCTCTTGTCCATACCCGCACGCTGCAGCGCTTTTTGTGCCGCAAACTCAGGGCCGGTAAGCATGATCGTCGGTTCGGAACCGATAGACGCCATTGAGACAATGCGTGCCCGCGGTTTCAGGCCATATTTTGTGCCGGCTTCTTCATTGCCGATCAGGACAGCGGCCGCACCATCAACGATACCGGAACTGTTTCCGGCATGGTGGACATGGTTGATCTTTTCGACATCAGGATGCTTCAGAATTGCGACATCGTTAAAACCAGGCATCTGCTCGCCCATCATCTGGAAAGAAGGGCCAAGCGCACCAAGCGACTGCATATCGGTTTGGGGGCGCATCAGTTCGTCATGGTCGAGGACAGTTTCGCCAATGACATCCTTGATCGGCAGGATGGATTTTTCGAACCGCTTTTCTTCCCAGCTTTTTGCGGCGCGTTTCTGGCTTTCGACGGCATAGGCGTCGACATCATCGCGGCTATAGCCATATTTGGTGGCAATCAGGTCGGCGGAAATGCCCTGTGGTACGAAATATTCCTGAAAAACCAGGCTAGGGTCAGCCATGCCGCCCAATCCGTCGCTGCCCATGGGCACGCGGGACATGGATTCAACGCCGCCGCCAACCGCGAGATCGGCTTCGCCGGATTTAACCTTGCCGGCTGCGATATTCACGGCTTCGAGGCCGGAACCGCAGAAACGGTTGACCTGAATGGCGGAAGTGGTGTCGGCATAGCCGGCTTTGAGGGCTGCCATCCGGCTGATCACCGCGCCTTGTTCGCCGACAGGGGATACACAGCCATAGGCAATATCTTCGACCTCATGGCCGTCCAGCTCATTGCGGTCATTAACCGAAGCAAGCACCTGTGAGGCAAGGTCGAGGGCGGTGATTTCATGCAGGCTGCCGTCGCTGCGGCCCTTGCCACGCGGGCTGCGCACAGCGTCATAAATATAGGCTTCGGTCATGCGATATTCCTTATTCTGATTAAGTCTGGACTATTAAGTGCGTAGTTAATGCTGCGCTGCAGCACAGTCAAGCAGTTTACGTAAACGTCAATCAAGAAAGAGGGC
>JBCBZY010000039.1:0-13012 GCA_039815115.1 Pseudomonadota bacterium
CCGCGTCCTAACCGCTAGACGAAGGGGCCATACCAGTGCGCAAACACATCACCGATCGGCGAGCCCCGGCAATTAGGGATGTCATTGGCATTGGTCAACCCCAATCGTGCGGCTTTGCAGGGTTTTTTTGGGACTAGCCTTTGGCGCTGTGGCAGACGGCCTGGAGCTTGTTTCCTTCCGGGTCCCGGACATAGGCGCCGTAATAATTCGGATGATACCAGGTGCGCAGTCCCGGAGGTCCCTCGTCGCTGCCGCCATGGGCGAGGGCGGCCTTGTAAAAAGCATCCACTTGCGCGCGCGCGTCCGCGATGAAGGCGGCATGGTTGCCGTTCCCGTTACTGGCCGGATTGCCGTCGAAAGGTTTGCCGATGAACAGCTTGGGTCCCGTGGGCTCTCCCCAGGCCTTGCCGCTGTCATGACGGAACAGGACCGGATGACCGAGGGTCTCCATAATCGCGTCGTAAAAGGGCTCGGCCTCCGCAAACCGGTCAATACCCAGTGTGATGTGACTGTACATGGTGGTTTCCTTTCCTTTCGGATCAGTCCGCCCAGGCCGCGTCCTCGATGTGAATCTCAGCGGCCGGGCGGCTGCCCCAATCGTCGATCTTCGCGCGTCCGGCGATCCACAATTTGCGGGTCTTGGGTGCGCTCAGTAGCGCCTGCCCCATATCGGTTTCGGCGGCCCGAAAGGCGATGGCCTTGATCGATGCTCCATCATCGCCGGATACAATCAACCGGACATGGTCCTTGCCGACAATATCACACTTGATGATCCGGACGGGGCCCGCGACGATTTTCGGGGCCGGCCAGCCCATGCCGAACGGTCCGGCTTCTTCCATCGCCTCGACGAACAGTGGATTGACGCCCTTTGGCGAGAGTACCGCATCGACCAGCAGGGATTTTTCTGACCGGGCCTGACCCACGCGGTCGGCGAGATGCTGGTCGAGAAACTCCGTGAAAGCGGGGATCTTGGCGGATTCAATGGTGATACCGGCCGCCATGGCATGGCCGCCGCCGGCGACCAGCAGGCCGCTGTCTTTCGCCGCGATGATCGCTGCGCCCAGATCGACGCCGGCAATCGAACGCCCGGAGCCTTTGCCGATGCCCTCATCATCCTCGGCGATGATGATCGCGGGGCGGTCGAGCTTTTCCTTGACACGGCTGGCGACAATGCCGATGACGCCGGGATGCCAGCCCTTGCCGGACAGCACCGCAATTGCCTGATTGTGCATGTTCTGGCACATGGCTTCGGCTTCTTCCAGTACATGCGCCTCGATGGCGCGACGCTCCTGATTGAGGTGGTCGAGTTCGGCGGCAATTTTCTGTGCTTCATCCGGATCCTCGGTCGTCAGCAGCCGCACGCCGAGATCGGACTTGCCCACCCGGCCACCGGCATTGATCCGAGGCCCCAGCGCGAAGCCGAGGTCGGAGCTAATCGGGGCGCGTTTCAGCCGACTGGCGTCGATCAGGGCGGCCATGCCGACATTCTTGCGTCCCGACAGCACTTTCAGACCCTGGGCGACAAAGGCGCGGTTGAGGCCGCGCAGCTGGGCGACATCGGCGACAGTACCGAGGGCGACAATATCCAGCAGTTCGAGCAAGCGCGGCTCGGGGCGGTTCCGGAAGAAATCTCGCTGCCGCAAGGTGCGGATGATCGCTGCGCCCAGCAGGAAGGCCATTCCAACTGCAGCGAGATGGCCGTGTTCGGCGCCCGCATCGCTTTCATCCAGCCGGTTGGGATTGACCAGAGCCACGGCGTCCGGAAGTTTGGCCGCACATTTGTGGTGATCGACCACAATCACTTCGACATTGGCCGCCCGGGCCATGTCGAGCGCTTCGAACGCCATCGCCCCGCAATCGACAGTGACCACAAGATCGCTGCCCTGCTGCCCTAGTTTGACAAGCGCTTCCCCGGACGGGCCATAGCCTTCCATCAGCCGGTCGGGGATATAATAGCCCGCATCCAGTCCGAGCTCGCGGAGCAGCCGGATGAGCAGGGCGGCACTGGTTGCGCCGTCGACATCATAGTCGCCGAAGACGGTGGCTTTTTGCTGTTTCTGCACGGCGTCGGCAATGCGCTCAGCCGCCTTGTCCATGTCTTGAAACACCGACGGATCGGGCATGAAACTGCGGATCGTGGGATTGCGGTTGGCGTCGAGTGTTTCGCGCGATGCGCCTCTGGCAAGCAGCAGCTGGGTCACAAGATCATCGGGCTGAAAGCCGGGATCACGGGCATCGGCGCTGGTGCTGCGCCAGCGCCATTCCTGTCCGGACAGGGATCGGGTGACATCAAGAACGGTTGACATGGGGCGGATGTATAGCATTGCTTGTTTCAGACAAGCGGCAAATTACGGAGAGACGGTCCGGCCATGTGAAGCTATTCCCAAGCTGGACGATTGGAGAAACACATGGCCAAAGATTCAAGTCCATCGCACTCCCCGGAAGTGGAAGCGTTTTTTGATCCCGTTTCCAACACGGTGAGCTATGTCGTGCATGACCCGGAAACCCGCAGTGCTGCCATTATCGATCCGGTGCTCGACTTTGATCACAGTAGCGGCCGTCTTACCACGGCCAGTGCCGACCATTTGCTGAAACGGCTCGCAGAGCAGGATTTGCAACTGCTTTATGTGCTGGAGACCCATGCCCATGCCGATCATCTGACTGCAGGACATTATCTGCGGATGAAGACAGGGGCACGGCTGGCCATCGGCGAGAAGATTACCGACGTTCAGCAGGTGTTTGCGCCGATATTCGAAGCCGATGACGTGGCTTTTGACGGTGCTGCATTTGACCTTTTGCTGGCGGACGGCGCGACCCTGGCACTGGGAAATTGCGAGATCCAGGTGCTGCACACACCGGGTCATACGCCTGCCTGTAACTGCTATCATATTGGCGATGCGATATTTGTTGGAGACACGCTGTTCATGCCGGATTACGGCACGGCCCGCTGCGATTTTCCCGGCGGAGATGCTGCGGAGCTGTACAATTCCATCCAGAAAATCCTCGCGCTACCGGACGAAACCCGCGTGTTCACCTGTCATGACTATCTGCCGAAGGGACGGGAGGAATATTGCTGGGAAAGCAGTATCGCCGAACAACGGCAATCCAATATCCATATCGGTGAAGGCAAGGCCCAGGCAGATTTCATCGCCATGCGCCGCGAACGGGACAGCACGCTGGCGGCGCCCAAGCTGATCCTGCCTTCGCTGCAGGTCAATATCCGGGCGGGTACGCTGCCGCCGGCAGAAGCTTCGGGAAATGTCTTCCTGCGCCTCCCGGTCAATGCCTTTCCCGGTTTCGAACAGACCAGTGATGCGCTGCAGGCGAAGGTCGAGGATTTTCAGCCGGACTGGCATATCTGACCCGTGGCCCGGCTTCTGATCGTCTACTACAGCTATACCGGCGGGTCCCGACAGATGGCCCGGGCGGCCGCCAATGCGGCGGCCGGGGAGGAGGGAACGGAAACGCTTCTGATGCGGGCCGAAGATTGTCAGCCGGACGACATGTTGTCCGCCGATGGCTATATGTTCGTCACACCTGAAAATCTGGCGGCGATCGCCGGGGTGATGAAGGCGTTTTTTGATCGCTGCTATTATCCCGTGCTCGGAAAGATCGAGGGGCGTCCTTATGGCGCAATAATCTGCGCGGGATCGGACGGCGACAATGCCCGGCGTCAGCTGGAACGCATTGCCACCGGCTGGCGACTGAAAAAAGTGGCGGATAGCCTGATCATTTGCACCCATGCCCAGACGGAGGAAGAGATCCTGGCACCCAAGACGATCCCCGAATCGGAACTGGAACAATGCGCGGAAATGGGAGCCACACTGGCAACCGGTCTCGCGCTGGGAATTTTTTAGAGCAGATCCTGTACGCGGCTTTGCAGCACGGGGATCACATCCTCTTCAAACCAGGGATTGGCCCGGAACCAGCGGATATTGCGCGGGCTGGGATGGGGCAGGGGGAGAGTGGAAGGCCAGAACTCCGCCCATCGCTGGACCGTTTCCGTCAGCGTCCGGGACTTGCGCGTGCCAAGGTGCCAGTCGAGAGCATATT
The DNA here is from genome assembly GCA_039815115.1 of Pseudomonadota bacterium. Taxonomy (GTDB): domain Bacteria; phylum Pseudomonadota; class Alphaproteobacteria; order Sphingomonadales; family Sphingomonadaceae; genus Parasphingorhabdus. Next base: position 4,054 of record JBCBZY010000039.1, read on the forward strand.
GCCCCAGGACCAGGGTCAGTTTGATCCCGGGCAGCCGATCGAGCAGGGGTTGGCGCCATTGCGGTGCACATTCGGCACGCGGCGGGAGGTCGCCGCCATTGCCTGTGCCCGGGAAACAGAATCCCATGGGGATGATCGCGAAAAGATCGGGATCATAAAACTGATCTTCCGTCACCCCCAGCCACTGGCGCAGTCGCTTGCCGCTGGCATCATCAAAGGGCCGGCCCTTTTCATGCGTCTTGCGGCCCGGGGCCTGTCCGGCGATCAATATGTGGGCTGATCCGGCTGCCTGCAGCAGAGGATCGGGACCGAGCGGCAGATCCTTGCAGATTGTGCAGGCCCGCACCTCGGACAGCAGGGCATCCAGCGACGGCTGATCGCTGGTCATTGCAATAATGTGCGGCGGCAGATTGCCCGATGGTCCGGCTCTTCCCCTTTTGGAATGGCAGGCAGGGTGAACACATGCGGCAGATGGGTTGGTTCCCGGCCGGCCCGGCGGTCCCGCTCGCCATTGACGACAGCGGCAAAATCCAGGCAGGCGGTTGCGCTGCGCAGAAAATCACTGTGACGGGTCGCGCCCTGGGCGACGGCAGAGGTGTCAATCACCGTCAGTCCGCTCTTGCCTGGCATCATGTCCGTACCGGGGAGAATGGCATAACAGCGTTCGGGCAGCCCCATCTCCTTTAGAGCCGCCGCCTTGAAAGGATCGAAACAGTCAGGAGAACCAAGCCGCGGATAGCCGTGGATCCGATAGGACAGGTTGATCGCGCGATCCTCGGCCGAGGTGTAGACCGTAATCCGGCGCCCATTTTTGATCCGGCGGGGGGCGAGGGTTTCCGCCGCAATCTCGCGCTCGAAAAATTGCCGGTCGATATCGGGAGATGCGAGTATGATGTTCGAGATATTGCTCGAATCCCGGCTGGGGGAGTTCTGATCGACATATTCCACCGCTGGTATTACCAGCCGCGCACCGAGCGAATGCGAGATCAGGACAATTTCGCGGGTCCAGCTCTGCTCTGCCAGCTTCATCAGGAAGCGCCGGAAATTGCGCTCGTCCCAGTACATGTTGGTCTCGTCGACGCCATATTTCAGCAATTCCCCCTGGGACGGCCAGCCATATTGAATCACCGGACCGGTAAATCCGGTCAATCGGGCCATCTGGGCGGTGTCCTTTGCGCTGGTGCGAAAGGTTTCGCGAAAACCGTGGACATAGACGAGGGCACGTCCCTCGCGATTGTCCATCATTTGAGAAAGGTCCGACCACCATTTCTGCTCGCCGGAAAAAGACAGGGGAACCGGGGTATCGTCCGAACCGGTTTCCGCTTCGATCGCCCGTGGGTCGCCGAACCGGCCATAACGCATCCGGTCGCCGCGATGGTGAGTCAGGAGTATATCATTGCCCCGGCAGTCGGGCAGGCGGCTGGTCACCACAAAATATCGGTGAGCCGGATCGGGGTCTTGCGCTTCCGGTGTGAGACCACATCGCGGATCGGCAACGAATTCGGCATGTGGTACATCGCCATAGTCGACCGGGGAAATGCAACCGGTCGCGAGCAGGGCCAGGCCCAGCGCGAGGGCGCGGGTGGCAGATTTCCCGCCAATAGTCATGTAATCACCCGGGCGGGGAGAACGATCATTTGGGACGCTGTTCGCTCTTGACCCATCTCACGGTGCCGGACGAGGCGCGCATGACCACGCTTTCGGTGGTCATCATTCCGCCGCGCAATTTCTTGACACCTTGAAGCAGCGAACCGTCGGTCACGCCGGTCGCGGCAAAGATCACGTCGCCCTTGGCGAGCTCCTTGAGATCATAAATCTTGTCCAGATCGTCGATGCCCCATTTATGCGCCCGCTTGCGTTCGTCATCATTGCGGAACGTCAGCCGTCCCTTGAACTGACCACCGACGCAGCGCAAAGCAGCTGCCGCCAGCACACCCTCGGGTGCGCCGCCGCTGCCCATATACATGTCGACAGTGGTTTCTTCGTCCGTGGTCGCGATGACCCCGGCAACGTCCCCGTCAGGAATCAGCATGATGCCGCAACCGATTTCGCGCAGTTCGGAAATGATTTTCTCATGCCGCGGCCGGTCCAGAACACAGACAATGATGTCGGATGGCTGGACGCCTTTTTCCTTGGCGACCGCGCTGACATTTTCCAGCACCGATTTGTTGAGATCGATAATATCCTTCGAATAGCCCGGGCCCACAGCAAGCTTGTCCATGTAGACGTCCGGTGCATTGAGCAGATTGCCCTTTTCGGCAATAGCCAGCACGGCAAGAGCATTGGGGCCCGCTTTTGCGGTGATTGTGGTGCCTTCCAGCGGATCAAGGGCGATATCAATCTCGGGTGATTCTCCTTCACAGCCGTGACCGACCTTTTCGCCGATGAACAGCATCGGTGCTTCGTCCCTTTCACCTTCGCCAATGACGACGGTCCCGCATATTTCCAAAGCATTGAGTGCTTCGCGCATGGCTTCGACAGCCGCCGCATCGGCGGCTTTTTCATCACCGCGCCCGATCAGGTTGGCCGCGGAAATGGCTGCAGCTTCGGTGACGCGCACCATTTCCAGAACAAGCACGCGATCGAGAATATCACTTGATTTGGGCATCCGAATATATGGTCCTTCTTGCAGAGGCTGATTTTGGCCCTCTCGATAGGGGAGCCTTATTACAATGTCGAGAAGCCTTGTTTCCGATTAACCAAATTTGTTTTCGGCCGATATATCTAGTCCGCTTCGCTCAGCAAATGCATGACCATCGGTGACCCTTGTATACTGCTCGAACTGGAAAGTGTCGCAAGGCTCGCGCCAATATCACTTTCGCGGCTATTGTGAGTCACCATTGAGATCAGGACCGAGCCATCATCGGTTTTCTGGGTCTGGATCATGCTCTCGATCGAGACATTGGCGTCGCGCATGGCGGCGGTGATTTCGGCCAGCACGCCCGGCTTGTCGGCGACGACAAACCGGATGTAGCTCTTGCCTTCGCGGTTACCGCTTTCTGCCCGATCGGCGTCGACCATGTTTCTCGCCGGCATCGCGAAGACCGAGCCGCAATCGCCGCGGGCGATGTCGATCAGATCTGCCACGACTGCTGAAGCTGTCGGACCGTCTCCCGCTCCCGCACCCTGAAACATGAGGCGGCCTGAGAAATTGCCTTCCGCGACCACCGCATTTGTCGATCCGTCGATATGGGCCAGGGGATGGCTTTCCGGTACCAGATAGGGATTGACCCGCTGAAACAGCTTGCCATCGTCCAGACGCGCCATGCCGAGCAGCCGGATCCGGTATCCCAGCGCTTTGGCCTGGCCGATATCCGCGGCCATGATGCTGCGGATCCCTGCGGTTTCTACACCGCCGAAATCCAGCGCCTTGCCAAAGCTGAGTGCTGCCAGAATGGCAAGCTTGTGGGCCGCATCGACGCCGTCAATGTCGAACCCGGGATCGGCTTCAGCATAACCCAGCTCCTGCGCTTCCTTGAGGACTTCTTCGAAGTCGCTGCCATGTTTTTCCATCGTCGACAGGATGTAATTGCAGGTGCCGTTGAGAATGCCGTAAACGCGATCAATCCGGTTGGCGGCAGCACCGTCCCGCAGGCCCTTGATCACCGGGATACCGCCGGCCACCGCCGCTTCATATTTGAGCGACACCGACCGGTCCTCGGCCAGCTGGGCCAATTCCATGCCATGGTGGGCAATCATCGCCTTGTTGGCTGTGACAAAAGACTTGCCCGCATTCAGACTGCCTCGTGCCAGATCCAGAGCCGGGCCGTCAGATCCGCCGATCAGTTCGACGACGCAATCCGCATCGGGTGTGTCGGCGAGTGCCCGGGCGTCATCGGACCAGCTATAGCTGTCCAGATCTACACCGCGATCACGATTGCGGTCGCGGGCGGACACCGCAACAATCTCCAGCGGCCGGCCGGCGCGGGCGGCAATCATGGACGCGTTTTCGCTGACCAGCCGGATGACACCGGTGCCGACAGTTCCAAGTCCGGCCATGGCAATGCGAAACGGGGTAGTCATAATAATATCCTGACGATGCGGAGAACGGATTGGCGGGCTTGCCCGGCCAGACAGGATCGCGGGCGGTACGTTTCATAGCGCCGCGGCATCATAATGCCAGATGAAATCCGCATGGATAGGGTCGGCGGTGGATCAGTTCCGCACGGACGGTGGGCGCGAACGCGGACAATTGCCCAGATCCTGAATGACCAGCCGGTAGTCCAGCTGGGCCTGGTTGGCTTCGGACACTGAGGCACCGTTCAGGACATTGTCGGGCAAATCCCGGGGAAGGAAACAGGCCAGCCGATACCATAGCAGCGAATTCCGGACCGGGGCCCGGGCGGCTTCGTCAACAATTTCACTGAGCGAGACCGCCCAGCGCTTTTTCTGCCCGGCCCGGCTCAATATGGTAATGGAAAGCGGCTGGTCGTTTTCCGATTCCAGGAAGATCTGGGTTTCGCCTTCTCCGATAATCGTTCCCGGAACATGAAAGGCGCTACCGATTCGCGTTATCGCCGGCGGCGCATCCCGGGAGACGATTTCCCGCACCAGTTGCCGGGTCCGGCGATCGCGAGCCGCCGTCCACTCAATCTGGGCATCGGGCGCAACCAGCTGAATATCCTGCGGATTTCCTGGCACCTGACGGCCAAATACCAGCATGTCCCGTTTCTTGAGTTTCGGTGTGCGACCGCGGGTATCCATGGGCACGTCAACAATATAGCGAATCGTATCGCTGATGCCGTCGCGGCCCCGAATCAAGGCGTTGACCGATCCGATAATATAGAATCTCCGGGTTCCGGCAGGGGCCTCGGGAGCGCGTTCCGGGTCCACTTTAATTGCCCTGTTAACGGTTATGTGGGCGATGACCGGAGCTGCTGTGGCGAGGTCTGCAACATCTGCATATTGCAACGGATCGGCCGCCCGTGTTTCTTGCGAAAAGGCTGGAATTTCAGCGATTACGGCTGTTACTAGGATGAACAGAATGATGTTGAGGCGAAGCATTTATTTCCAGACCAGATGTCAATTTCGCGGTCCCTGATAGAGACTATCTTGTGTTTTTGACAGGTTAATCAATGCTGAACTAACAAACCGATTGCCTGCTTCCTTCTCCCGCGTTAAAACATCTTTAAGGTGGCTTTCACTCGAACGAAAAGCTGCCATGGGGAATCTGGGATCGCAGTGGTTTGCAAGCCATATGTCCTTTCTGGGATCATCCTTTGGGGGATGATTTGCGTTCCTGGGGAAGAAAAGGAGTTACCAATCTGAATGGCTTATGCTGACCAACAGATGAGTTCCAGCAAGATCGTATCCATCGCTCTTGTGATACTCATCCACTTGTTGTTTGGATATGCTCTGGTGACTGGACTGGCCTATAATGCGGTCAAGAAGGTGGCAGAAGAGCTCGACATGATCGATATCCAGGAGGAGGAACCGCCGGAAGAACCGGAGGAGCCACCACCACCGCCACCTGACCAGCCGATTGAGCCGCCACCAGTGGTGACGCCTCCGCCAATCGTGACGCCACCCGCGGCACCACGGCCGGTTATCCAGCAGACGCCGATTGCGCCACCTGCACCGCCACCGGTTGTTGCAGCACCTCCGGCACCCCCGCCACCTCCTCCGCCCCAGCGGGCGAATCCGGAGCCACGCGGAAATCCGGGACGCTGGGCAAATGCCAATGACTATCCGTCACGGGCATTGCGTGAGGAACGGGAAGGTACGACACGCTTCCGCCTGACGGTAAATGCCAAAGGACGTGTGGATGATTGTCAGGTGACCCGCTCAAGTGGTCATGCCGACCTCGATGCGGCGGCCTGCAAGAATTTGCGCCGTAGAGCCCGGTTCCGTCCGTCGCTTGACGCGCAAGGCAATCCGACCACCGGTTTTTATTCCAACGCCGTTCGTTGGGAAATACCGCAATAGTTTTTGAGTTCAGCGGAGCGGCAAAACGCCGCTTCGCTGACATAATCTTATATGTGAAATAATCCTATCCTGAGGGGAATGTTAAAATGTTAATTGAAATTCTTGCTGCTGCAGCTCCGCAGAACTCGTTTGGCTTCATGGAAGCCATGGAACAGGGCGGCGTGATTGCCTGGTTTACGCTTGGCGTGCTGGTCATCATGTCTGTCTCTTCCTTCTACATCCTGTTTTCCAAATTGTTCGAGCAGAACAAGGTGATGAAACAGGGTCAGGCAGCCAGCCAGCAGTTCTGGCGCGCCGGAAGCCTGCGTGAAGGTGCTTCCAAGCTGGAGAAAAACTCCGCTTATCGCCAGATTGTCGACGATGCGATCAAGGCCGAAGAAGATCATGGCAAGCTGACCGATCCGGTGGAAGCGCATGACTGGGTTCACGGCAACATCCAGCGTTCGCAGGACACGATCAACTCCAAACTGGCGACTGGCCTGCCATGGCTCGCAACGGTCGGTGCTACGTCACCGTTTATCGGCCTGTTCGGTACGGTTATCGGTATTTATCGCGCGCTGATCAAAATCGGCATCGCCGGCCAGGCATCGATTGATGCTGTTGCCGGTCCGGTTGGTGAAGCGCTGATCATGACCGCACTTGGTCTTGGTGTGGCTGTTCCTGCTGTGCTTGCTTATAACTGGCTGCAGGGCCGCAACAAGCGCATCGCTGAAAACCTGAGCGCGTTCGCTAATGATGTGCTCGGTTACATTGCATCCGACGGTGGCGTGAAGCCAGCAACGGCTGCTGCTGCGAAGCCCGCTGCTGCTGCCAAGCCGGCTGCCGCGAAGAAATAATGCGATGGCCGGACCGCGGATCGGGCAGCAATGCCCAGTCCCTGGTCCGGCCAACGAACCTCCCGGCGGGGCAAGTGACCCGTCAGGTTTTGTTTAACTGAGAGGATAATTTCCCATGGCAATGAATGTTGGAGGTGGTGAAGAAGACACCCCCGTATCAGACATTAATACGACGCCACTGGTGGACGTTATGCTGGTTTTGCTGATCATCTTTCTGATCGCGGTTCCGGTCGTGATTCAGACTGTTGAGATGACACTGCCGGTTTTGCCATTCGAGCCCACGACAACCAAGCGTGAGAATGTGCTGCTGGCTGTAACAACCACTGACGCTGCCGGCCGCGATCCCGGAGATCCGGAATATGCCGGAGCCAATCCCGGCGGCAGCTGCCGAATCTACTGGAACACGACACCGGTCGATTCAAACGACCTGGTCGAGCGGGCTGTGAAGCAGCTGGAAGATCAGATCGAGGTTTTCGGTGGTGTGGAGAACATGACAGCGGAGGACATGCCGGAGGTGCATATTCGCGGTGATATCAACACGCCGTACAAATGCATCGGTGGCGCGATTTTCTCGATGCAGCGTGCCGGCTTCGCCAAGGTTGGGTTCCTGTCGACCCCGATCGCAGTCGAATAGTCGCCTCGCGCGGACAGTTTTGAAGTTTAAGGAGAAACACAAATGGCAATGAGTGGCGGCAAGGATGATGGCACGCCGATGATGGAAATGAACACGACGCCGTTGATCGACGTCCTGCTCGTTCTGCTCATCATGTTCATCATCACCATCCCGATCCAGACCCACGCAGTCAAGCTGGACCTGCCTGTGGACAGCAATGATCCACCACCACCTGATCAGATTGATCCGGTAAAGAACCGGCTGGGCATCACAGCCACCAACGAGCTTGTGTGGAATGATTCGCCGGTCACGCTGAATCAGGTTGCGACATATCTGGCGCAGACCAAGTCGATGGTGCCGGAGCCGGAACTGCAATTCCAGCCTGATCCGATTTCAGCTTATCTGCATGTTGATCGGGTCCTTGCGGTCATCAAGGACAGCGGCGTGTCGAAATTCGGTTTCGTCGGCAACGAGCAATATGGCCAGTTTGGCAAGGCCGACCGGCTGCCCAACTGATCTGACGGATTTTGCAAGATTGAGAAGGGCGGTGGCGACACCGCCCTTTTTCTTTGTCCGACTGTCCGGGTTTACCTGGTTGTAACAGGATCAGGGGGCGTTGCCGGAACCGATTGGCTGCCGATGAACGCCACGAATTGCAATCAGACACTGATTTTGGGCTGAGATCGCTCGCCGCTATTAAACTGCAGTTCCGCCAGGCGGGCATAGAGGCCGTTGCGGGCGATCAGGCTGTCATGGTCGCCTTGCTCGACAATCTTGCCCTCGTCCATCACGATGATGCGGTCGGCGGACCGGATCGTGGCGAGACGGTGCGCAATCACGATGGTGGTGCGATTTTCCATCAGCTTGTCGAGCGCATCCTGAACCAGCTTCTCACTCTCAGCATCCAGAGCGGACGTGGCTTCGTCGAGCAGCAATATCGGCGTGTTGCGCAGCAAGGCCCGCGCGATCGACACCCGCTGACGCTGGCCACCGGAGAGCCGGGTGCCGGACTCGCCCATGAAGCTGTCCAGTCCGTCCGGCAGCTCGCGAAGGAACTGTTCGGCATTGGCTGCCCGGGCCGCTTCCCAGATTTCCTCGTCGGACGCATCCCACTGGCCATAACGCAGATTGTCCCGCGCCGAGGCGGCGAACAATACCGTGTCCTGCGGGACAAGCGCCATGCGCTCGCGAATATCTGCCGGGTCGGCTGACGGCAGGGCTACACCGTCAATGCGCACGCTGCCCGATTGCGGATCATAAAAGCGCTGGGCCAGCTGGAACAGCGTGGATTTGCCGGCGCCAGAGGGGCCAACCACCGCCACCGTTTCTCCCGGCAGGACTTTCAGGGAGAAGTTCCGGAGCGCCGCGGTCTCGGTCCGCGTCGGATAGGCAAAGGTGACATTGTCAAAAGATATCTGGCCGCGCGGGGGAACCGGCAGGGCAATGGGAGATTTTGGCGCCGCAATACCCGGCTCTTCCGCGAGCAGCTCCGCCAGTCGCCCGGCTGCACCTGCGCCGCGAAGCAAATCGCCATAAACTTCAGTAAGTGCGGCAAAGGCACCCGCGACCAGTCCGCCGGTGAGCA
>JBCBZY010000125.1:0-7872 GCA_039815115.1 Pseudomonadota bacterium
ATTTCGGCATAGGCGAGATCACTGATCACCCACAGCTTGTGCTCGCGCGCAAAGTCGACGACTTTCTGATAAAAATCCAGATCCGCGACATAGGCAGTCGGATTGCTGGGATAGCCCATCACCAGAACGGAAGGTTTGGGCACGGAATAGCTCATCGCATATTCAAGCCGCGTGAAGAAATCCGGCCCTGGAGCCGCCGGGATCGAACGGATCGCTGCCCCGGCAATGATGAAACCGAATGTGTGGATCGGGTAGGACGGATTGGGTGCCAGCACGACATCACCCGGCGCGGTAATCGCCTGGGCGAGATTGGCCAGACCTTCCTTCGATCCCAGCGTGACAACCACTTCCCGGTCCATGTCGAGATCGACGTCAAAGCGCCGCTTGTAATAATTGGCCTGGGCCAGACGCAGTCCCTTGATGCCCTTCGACGCGCTGTAGCGATGCGCGGTCGGGTCATTGGCCACTTCTGACAATTTGTCGATGACATGCTGTGCCGGCGCCCCGTCGGGATTGCCCATGCCGAGATCGATAATGTCTTCCCCCCGCGCCCGCGCTTCCGCCTTCATCGCGTTCACTTCAGCGAACACATAGGGCGGCAGGCGTTTGATGCGATAGAAATCTTCAGACATGATCCGGTCTTTTCAGGTGTTGCGTTTTACGGAACCGATGCTTTGCGCAACTTTGCAACCAATGTCGAGAGGTTCGCGACAAATTTGGATGTGCATCGAGCGAACTAGGCAATCAGCAGCGATCAGCTGATAATATTCGTGCCCCGCATCACGCTATGACTGACGCTGGAGGATATCCGCGTCGATTTCTGGCGGATGGTATCCAGGAAATGCCAGGTGGAGGTCGCCTTTTCCGGCGTGAGTGCCACGCTCATATAACCCCGGTGCTCGGTGTCGGCCCATTGCAGCTGATTGTTGGTTTCCACCACCGCCTTGGCCACCGTGGTCGGATTCACGCCGCTGGTATAGGCCTCGAAACCGGGGGAGGTTACGCTGTGTCCGCCAAATTCGACTCCTGCTGGTCCATCTGCGGTTTCCAGATTGAAGGCCCAGCCATTATGGCTGTCACCCGAAAGCACGATCAGGTCCGCATCCGCTTCCTGTGCGCCGGAAAGCAGCCGCTCGCGCGCGACCGGATAGCCGTCCCAGCTGTCAAAATTGATCGGCAGCCCCACCTTTGACGCAAGCGCACCAACAGCGACTCTCGCCTGGGCAATGGGAGGCGCATCTTTCGAAACCCAGTTTCGCGATTCCTGGGGCAGTTTCAGTTCCCCCATCACGCATTGTTGGGCCAGCACCTGCCAATGGGTTCCTGCTTTGCGGGAGGATTTCATTTCCGACGCCAGCCATTGCTGCTGCACATCGCCCAGCATTGTCCGTTCCGGATCCTGCCATTTCCCGTCCCGAAACGCCTTGAGCGCCGCTTCAATATCACCCTGCCCTTTTAACGCAGCTTCCAGTTCGGCCGGCTTGCTGCGTCCGCCGATCCGGCTTTCGGTCAGGAATAATGTGGCGAGATCACCAATCTCATATTTGCTCCAGCGTTCGGACGGATCTTCGAGGTCGGAGACGGGCATCCATTCGCGGTAGACCTGTTCCGCCACGCGCTTGCGAACTTTCCAGTCTCCTTCGGTATCCGGCTGATGATTCTGGGCGCCATTGTCATAGGCATCATTGGTGAATTCATGGTCATCCCACATCGCCACCATCGGCAGGACCTGGTGGATCCGCTGCAGATCGGGGTCACTGCGATAGGCCGCATAACGCAGGCGATAATCGGCCAGCTGGACCATTTCATGATCCGGTGCGATCATCCGCCCCGCGAGCGCATCCTTGGCCGAGGGATAGGTGCCCACCCCATATTCATAGAGATAATCCCCGGTATGGATGGCCATATCGAGATCATTGCGTTCGGCGGCATGGGCATAGGCATTGAAATGCCCGAATGGCAGGTTGGAACAGCTGAACACACCGAGGTTGAATCTTGCGACTGGTCCTTCCGGCAATGTCCGCGTGCGTCCGGTCATCGACGTCTGGCCATTGGGTGCGACGAAACGGAAGAAATACCACTGATCCGGCTGGAGGTCGCTCACCACAAATTTGGCGATATGATCCCGGCTGGCCAGAGCGGTGACTTCCCCGACCGTCTTGGCATTGGAGAAATCTGCACTGCGCGCCACTTCCACTGTCAGCTTGCTGTCCGCTGTGCTGACAAAGCGGGTCCACAACAAAACGGAATTTTGCGATGGCTCGCCGCTGGCCACACCATGGGTAAAGCCGATTCCTGCGGCCAGTGTGGCGGCGGCTGGCACACTTGCTGCGCCCAGCCCGAATGTTCCCAGTGCCATGAGCTGGCGGCGGTCGATTTCAATGGTCATAACTTATCCCAACAGTCCCAGTGCCAGCAATATGAGGAAGAATAATATCAAACTTGTGACAGTGAAAAATAAAAGTGCAACGAGCCGAATCAGGGCTTCCGGCCGGGACATCTGGTAGGCGTGCCGCAATTGCCGGTACATGTGAAACGGCGGATAGAAGATCAGCAGCACGCCCCAGATTGCGTCGGTGACACCAAAGCTCGCGAGCAAGACACATGCAATGAACAGCAGCGACATGAAACTGATCGAATAGGTCGTGAATACCGCGTGATCATAGAAATGATATCCGCGGCGCCCGATCGTGGTCAGCCAGACAAAGGGCAATGATATCGGGATCAGCAGCCAGGCAAATTTATAGCCATTGGCCTTTATCTTGTAGAGCAGAAGGTCGGGGTTCGCGACAACGTTGTTAAACGTAACCTTCAACCAGTTATCGAACTCCGGGGAGCCGGTTGTGACATTACCGTCCTTGATTTCTTCCACCCGAGATTCAATTTCCCGCACTTCCTCGGCGGTATAATTGCCAATCTGGGCATCGCCGTCACCCAGACTCACGTCCGGATAGGGTGTGTCTTCGCCGCTCACTGTGGCCATGATGTTGCGCACTTTTTTCAGGTCGAGGATTTCGTCCTCGAGGCCCGGCCGATCCGCCGGATCAGCCTGCGACAATTCTGCTGTCTTGGTGGCGATCTGCTCTTCCGCCAGCTCGATCCGATCGGCGAGTCCGAGTTCAACCGCCTCGTCCGCCGCTGAAATGTCCTCGCTGCCAAAGGGGTCGCTGACAAAGGAAAAAACCGCGAACATCATGAAGATCGAAAACAGAAACAGCGCCATGGGTGAAATGAAACGCGCGCGCTGACCGTGTATATAGCGCCGGGTCAGCTCACCAGGTTTCCAGGCGAGCAGTGGCAGGGTCCGCCAGAATTTGCCTTCGAAATGCAGGACACCGTGGAGTATATCGTGCCAGAATGCCCCGATCGAACGGTGCACGTGCAGCGGTTGACCGCAGGCACCGCAATAGTTTCCGGTCACCGGCGCTCCGCAGTTCAAGCATTCTCCGGCGCTTCCATCCGCGACGTTGCCCGTGTCATCTTCCACGGCCCTGGCCAGAGCGGTACCTGTCACGGCCGTTCCGACTGCCTCTATCTCCTCCGACATGAACCGGAGTCTTCGCCAATTCCCGAGATAAGGCAAGCAGCATTTTTCCGGCCCGAGCGAGAAAGCCCGGACCGGGCAGTATTTACATCTCCATCGCCTCGGCTACTTCGACCGTGCCGCCGCTGTTCAAGGCCGGACAGCCTTTGGCCATTTCCACCGCGCTATCCATGTCGGGAGCGTTGACCAGGGAATATCCGGATAGCGGGTTCGACCCGCCATTATCCGCTACCCCATCGGCAGATACTGTCCTGGACGGCCCGGCAGGATTGCCCATATCGAGAGCATCCTCGCCCATGCCGCCGAGCCAGTTCATCCACTGTTCGATCACTTTCGCGCCTTCCTCCGGTGTCTCGGGTGCGGTGCCACCATGATAGGCAAAAATATATTTCGGCATTTTCCGGTCTCCTCTTCTGTTGGGGGTAACTTACACTTTCTGCAAATCAGCATAGGCCAACAGCTTGGTCAGACTGGAAGTCCAGCCCTCCTGATGGTTGTTGGCACTGTCATCATCGGGCAGACCGCGGTGGAGCATCACAAAATCCGTGCCACCACTGCCGTCGCTGGCCACCGAAAAAGTGACTTCGCTCTCGTCCCCGCGCTGATCATCCTCATCATGCCAGGCCCAGGTGAATGTGACGGATCTTCCGGGATCCACGGAAAGCACTTCGCCCGTGACCTTGTACCGTCCGCCTTCCCTGCCATGCATGACCGATCCCCACGGCCCCTTCCGGGAGAAATCGAGGTCATGTTCTCCCAGCTCTATTCCTTCCGGACCCCACCATCTGGTCAGATGAGCTGGCTCGGAAACAAAAGCAAAAACGCGTTCGGGTGGCGCTGCGAAATGCCGCTTCAATTCCAGATCAGCCATTGTTTTTCACCTCCTGTTCCAGTGCGGATTCCAGCCGGTCGAGGCTGCCTTCCCAAAATTCCCGATAGGTCATTGTCCATGCCGCAATCTGGCGCACGGCTTCCGGTCGCACCGAATAGAGTCGGCGCTGGCGGTCGGTGCGCTGGCTGATCAGGCCAGCTTCACGCAACAATTTGAGATGTCTGGAAAACGCAGGCGGAGATATCGCCGCGGACGTGCTGATCTCGCCAGCGCTCAATTCCCCTTCACGGAGCAGGCGGTCAACAATGGCAAAGCGGGTGGGATCACCCAGCGCAGAGAAAACGGGAGAAAGCTGATTCATGATCATCCATATGTTTAACTGATTCGTTATTTAACGTAACCGTTAACCATATGGAGTCAACAAGCTTGTAGCCGGAATCGGGGGATTTCCCAAAGTCCGGGTTGTTCGGCCTAGTTGGGAGCCTTGGGAACTGCCTGGATATCGATCTTTTCAAAGGTGTGAACCCCGAAACGATAGTCGCGCTGCCAGCGGACAACGCCTTCAAACTCGCCCAGATCGCCGATTGTCACGATCACGGCCTCACCCGTTTCGGGCGGGAAGTGGCAAGTTGCCTGAAAACCCCAGATCGACAAATTCTCGATGCAAATTGTTTCCGTCATGCCATTGTCCCGTTGCATCGGAACCTTGAGACGGATGTTGAAACGGGTGTCGCGCGCGCGGGTTCGCGGGATGCCGAAACCCGCTTGTTCTGCTGGCGATTCATTCTGTGCGTCCATGGTAACTGGTCCTTACCTGTTCATACTCAACACTGGGGAAGCCCGCCAAAGGTGGACTTTCCAGCGGTTCTGGTAGCAAAAGGTCCTTAAAATAGTATTGATCGGAACCAGCGCCGCACTTTGACAGCCGCTTTTGCGGGTGACAGGATATCATAGCTATCTGGAGAGGAAGATGATCACACCTGCCCTGTTCGATTTTCTGCGCGATCTTGAAAAGAACAATGACCGCGACTGGTTCAAGGCCCAAAAAGCCCGTTACGAGGCGGAAGTTGTAGACCCTGTCACCGAATTTATCGCCAATATGGTGGAACCGGTTTCCCGGATCAGCCCGCACATCATCGTCGACCCCCGTCCCAATGGCGGCAGCCGGTTCCGCATTTACCGGGACACGCGCTTTTCAAAGGACAAGAGCCCCTACAAGACGCAGGTTGGTTGCCAGTTCCGCCATGAAGCGGGAAAGGACGCCCATGCGCCGGGATTTTATGTGCACCTGTCCCCCGGGGAAGTGTTCTTTGGCGGCGGAGTCTGGGGACCGAAAGGCGACGCGCTGCGCCAGATCCGGCAACGCATAGTCGACAAGCCGGACCGCTGGCAGGAAGCGACAGATAGCCTGGATTTGCGCGGCGATCAGCTGGTCCGCGCACCGAAAGGGTTTGATCCCGAACATCCGCTGATCGAAGATCTGCGCCGCAAAAGCTTTTTCAGTTTCCGCGATGCCAACGAGAAGCTGGCCTGTTCAGATGATTTTGAAACCGCAGTTGAACAGCAATTCCGGAAAGTCGCTCCGTTGATGCAATTTGTGGCCGATGCGCTGGGTATAAGATTCTGAAAGAATCCATATTCAGGCCGTTCCCGAGGGCGATTCACATGCGTCAGTTTGGGAAAATCTCGGAGAAATATTCTTCGATTTTCCCATGTTGGAATGCAAAGCCCGAGTTGAGCAGTTTCTCGGGATAGACATGCTGGCCGTGGACTACCAGTTCGTCTCCCATCTGGCCCATCGCAGCCCGAATGACAAAGGCGGGCGTGCGAAAAAAACTGGGGCGGCCCATGGCCTTCCCGAGCGCCTGGGAAAACGCCCTGTTGCTGCACGCCAATGGTGCGGTGCAATTGACAGGGCCGGTAATGTCGGGATTCTCGATCAGGAACTGGATTATCCGGGCCAGGTCTGTTGAGCTGATCCAGGACATGATCTGCTCGCCCGAACCAATTGGTCCGCCCAGGAAGAATTTTGTCTGCCTGGCCATCAGGGGCAATGGTCCTTCTTCCGGGTGCAGAACCACTCCGATGCGCAACATCGCCAGCGACGTGCCAAATTCCCGGGCTTTGGATGCCTCCTCTTCCCAGCGATCTATCATTTCCTGGAGAAAGGCCGTGCCGTGGCGCTTGTCGGTATTCTCTTCGGTGAACCGGATATAGGGTTCGGTATAAAAACCGTAAGCGCTGACCGCGGATGCGTTGATCAGGCGGATGTCCGGATTTCGCTGACAGAGCTTCACACATTCCCGGGTCGCATTCAGCCTGCTGTCCATCATCACTTTCTTGTATTCGTCCGTCCATTTCAGATCGGCAACGGTTGCGCCGGCAAGATTGACGATCGTGTGAAACTGTTCTGCATTGCTGTCAGCGAAGTCATTCCAGGTCAGATGCTGGTCGGCGTCCGGAAAGGAATTGCGCAGTTTTTCGATCGATCGGCCGACGACAGATAGTGGCCGGCCTTCGGTTCCAAGAATATTATACAGTTCGGTGCCAACGAGTCCGGTTGCACCTGCGATCGCAATTTGTCGACTTTCCATATTCACTGTTCTTCCTTTGCGGGGGTTCCTGGGGGAGGGTTGTTGGGGGCAAGCTAATGGACAGCCGGCACGGCCAACCGGGCGCGCAGCAATTGCATCAGTGAGCCCACGAAATTTTCAAGCACGGCCATGTCCGTAATAGCCCGGGCATAGGACCACAGGCCCTGGGTCGAGGTCACCAGGAATTGAGCAAGCTCGCTCAATTCCGTTTCCGGAAGACTGTTGGTGGACTTTTTATTGGCCGCGGTCAGGGAAAACAGGAAGGAATCCTCAAGAATCTGGTTGTGAGCGTCGACCAGCGCACGAATATCTTCTTCATGCGGGGCCACTTCCGTCATTGTGTTGGCAACGAAGCAACCGGGGCCCGGCAATCCATTTTCATGATGCAGTCCCACGAAATACTGAAGATAGGCTTCGATCGCCTCCAGACCGGCAAGTTCCGATTTCAGAATGGCGATTGCCGGTGCCGCGATGTTATCGCGATAATAGTCGATGCAGGCTTTGAACAATTCAGATTTGCCGCCAAAATCGGCGTAAATTCCGCCGCGCGCAACCTCTGTGGCCTGCACGAGGCTTTCCATCGACGTACCATGATAGCCCGTTCGCCAGAACACGCGCATGGCCCTGAGCAACAATTTGTCCCGTGATTCTGATCGTGGTCGCGCCATGAAATACTCGTTATAGAATGTTCGTTCTATAACGGGTATTTGCTGCCATGCAATGTGTTTTGCAAAATTTCGACTTCAGAACGTTCAGTATTTGGGTATTCAGGACTTGTGCGCGATCAGCAGATGTGCCGTTGTCGGTGATCGCAGCGATCCGTCGGACGTCGCAAATGCGCTGACCGCTTTGGCCAGATCCGATATGATGGCTTCGATCAGCTCGTCGGCAGCCTGATCATC
>JBCBZY010000233.1:0-4687 GCA_039815115.1 Pseudomonadota bacterium
GGGCGGTGCAGTAAAGGTCATGTCATTTTGTTCGGCAACCGTCTGCAGCATGGCCCGAACCGGTCCGTTCGCTGCGACACCCCCGGCCACAACCAGCTGTCCCACCGGCGGATTGTCACGCAACGCTTTTTCCAGCCGGTCCTGCAGACAGTCGACCACGGCTTGCTGAAACGAGGCGGCGATGTCTTGCTTTGCATGATCGCCGGTTTCGAAGGCCCGGACGACGGCGCTCTTCAGTCCGGCAAAGGAAAAATGGGGTTCCTTGCTGCCCAGAAGCGGCCGGGGCAAGGGCACGGCATCGGCGTTTCCGGACCGCGCCATCTCCTCCACTTTTGGGCCGCCGGGATATCCCAGGCCCAGGATTTTGGCGGTCTTGTCAAAAGCTTCACCGGCCGCATCGTCAATGGTTGTGGCGAGACGGCGATACTGGTTCACGCCCTTGACCAGCAAGATCTGGCAATGGCCGCCGGAAACGAGAAGCAACATGTAGGGAAATCGGAGTTCCGGATTGACGAGACGCGGCGAGAGCGCATGGCCTTCGAGGTGATTGACCGCGACTAGTGGTTTGTTCGCGGCCATGGCCAGCGCCTTTCCTGTCACCAGTCCGACCATGACACCGCCAATCAGACCTGGCCCGGCGGTGGCCGCAATTGCGTCGACATCGTTCAGCGCGAGGCCGGCCTCGTGCAGTGCCGCATCGATCAGGGGCGTGATGGTTTCGGCATGGGCGCGGGCGGCGATTTCGGGAACCACTCCGCCATAGGGCGCATGCTCGGTCTCCTGACCGGCCAGCTTGTGCGCCAGAATTTCACGTTCCGACGTCACCAGAGCGGCGGCGGTTTCGTCACAACTTGATTCAATGCCCAAAATGATGCTCATCACGCGTTTACTTACGCGCTGGAGGGATTAGGACAAGGGTTATGAGGACTAATACTGATCCCAGCTCCGGGGCACGGCCGGGAATTGACCGCCCCTTGCGCCTGGGAACCCGGCAGTCTCCTCTCGCAATGGTCCAGGCGAAGATGACTGCAAAAGCAATTCTCAAGGCGCAGCGGTGGTCAGCTGATCAGATAGAGCTGGTGCCGATGATTGCGAGTGGCGACAAGATTCTCGATCGTTCACTGGCCGAGGTGGGTGGCAAGGCACTGTGGACCAAGGAGCTGGATCGGGCTCTGGCCACCGGCGAGATTGATGCGGCCGTGCATAGTATGAAAGATGTCGAAACCATCCGGCCGGAGCAGTTTGTCATCGCTGCGATGTTGAAGCGAGCGGATATTCGCGACCGGCTGGTAGGAGCGGAAAATATCGATTCTTTGCCGCATGGTGCGATTGTCGGCACGGCATCACCTCGGCGCAAGGCCCAGCTGCTGCGCCAGCGCAGTGATCTGGACATCCGGTTGGTCAGGGGCAATGTGCAAACCCGGCTCGCGAAAATCGAAGCTGGTGAATATGCTGCCAGTCTGCTCGCCGCAGCAGGTCTTGACCGGCTGGGCATGGGTGACATTGGAAAGGAAATCCCCGACCAGGTCATGTTGCCCGCTCCGGCTCAAGGGGCGATCGGAATCGAGACCTTGCGTGAAGCGTCCGGGGTTCGGGAGCTGCTGTCGGCCATTTCCTGTTCCGCCACCTTTCGAGCGGTGATGGCTGAACGGACGTTTCTCGCGGAACTCACGGCGGATTGTCACAGTCCGGTTGCCGCGAACGCAATGGTGCAGGGGGACAAGATACTGTTCCGGGCCGAAATTCTCCTGCCCGATGGCAGTGAATCCGTTGGCGACACAGTCACCTTTGCGATTGATGATGAAAATGCGCCGGCGCAGCTCGCACGGTCTCTGCTTGCTCGTTCGAGTGCAAAACTGCAGGCTGTTTTCGGCCGATGAGTCTGCCGGTTCTGATTTTGCGCCCGCGTGATAGCGCCCTGCGCACGGCAGCCAAGGTCCGGGATCTCGGGTTGGAACCGATAGTGGATCCGCTCTTCGAACTGGAATCGATCGATTGGGCACCGCCCGATGTCAGCCAATTTGACAGCCTTTTGTTGACCAGCGCCAATGCAGTTACATTTGCCGGACCAGCATTGGAGAAATTTTCAGATCTTCCGGTTTTGGCGGTTGGAGAGAAAACGGCAGAGGCTGCTCGCAAGGCAGGTTTGACTATTGCGGAATCCGGAAACGGCGGGGCGGCAGAACTGCTCGCGGGGCTGCCCGACGACCGATATGTCCAAATGTTGCGGCTGACTGGCAAGGACCATGTGGCCCTGGACCCGAGCGGGCGTAAAATTGAGAATCGCAAAGTGTATCAGGCCCGTTCCTTGCCATTGGGACATGATGCCCGGCACCAGCTCGCATCCGGATGTGCGGTGTTGCTTTTTTCGGCCCGCGCCGGACAAATTCTTGAAAGTCAATTGCAATTGGCCCGGGTTTCGCCCGGTTCAAGCCGGATATTTGCGCTGTCGGACAATATTGCGGCAGGTCTGGCTCTGACCTGGGAAGGGGTACATGTTGCGCTGCAACCCACTGAGGATGCTTTACTGTCTTTGCTGGCCCCTCTATGCTCCGGCAGTTAGTCAACTGGCCAGATTTTGTCAGTGGCCATCAAAGGAGACGGAATGAGCCGGGACTATGAAAATCTGAGAAGTTCAGGTGCCAAAAGCAATCTGACACGCAATGTGCTGGTTCTCATGATTGTGGCATTCATTGGCGGTGCTATCCTGACAGGATGGATAATTTCGCGATATAATCCTTTTGGAGCGGCCAGTGAAACAGCAGTTGTAGAAGGGCAGGGCGGGGCTGAAACCACGGCCGCTGACGATCCGGCAGCTGCGCTCGCGAAACGAATTGACGCCGACGGAACTGTGTTGCCCGCGCCAGCACAGGTGCAGGAATCCGAGCCGGAGCCTCCGATTCTGACACCTGATATCGAGCGGGCGCTGGCAGTCCGGGTGGCCGATCTGGAAGACCGCCTGTCCCGGATCAACGTACAGGCCCAGGCCGCATCCGGAAATGCCGCTCGTGCCGAAGGTCTGCTGATCGCTTTTGCGGCCCGCCGCGCGCTCGACCGCGGCTCGCCGCTGGGATATATTGAATCGCAGCTGCGACTGCGCTTTGGTGATGCGCAGCCCAAGGCCGTAACCACCATCATCAACGCATCGCGTGAGCCGGTCACGCTGGAAGAACTGGCGTCCGGTCTTGACGATATTGGCCCGACATTGACCAGCGGATCGAGCGGTCAGGGATTCTGGACCGATGTCCGCCGGGAATTGTCGGAGCTGTTCGTCATTCGCCGCGAAGGCACGCCGTCGCCCGCTCCCCAACAGCGCTTGCTCCGTGCCGAGCGTTATGTCGAAAACGGCAATGTCGATGCGGCGATCACCGAGATTGACCGGTTGCCGGGTGATATTGAGAGCAATGAAACCGCAAGCGCCTGGATGGAGCAGGCGAGGCGTTACAACGAAGCTCGCCGGGCGCTGGACGTGATCGAGACGGCCGCAATCCTTGAGCCCCAGCAATTGCGGACGGCTGAAGGCCTGCGTGTCGAGCAACAGTCACCGCTGGCACCGGTAGAACCGATCCCGGCGCCCTGACCGGTTATTCCGTTTTCAGAAACAGCGCAGCCAGTTCGGGTGGCACTCTGACCGGACGCCCCGATTGCCGGTCGATAATCGCCCAGTTGGTTTTTGCGTCCACCTTGATATTGCCGTCCGGTCCAGTGAAGCGGACGTTGCGCCAGAACCGGGCGCCCTTGGGTGGCTCGGATATCCAGGTCCGTCCTGTGACCGTTTCCCCGGCTTTGACATTCCCGCGATAGTCGATCTCGTGGCGGGTCACGACCCAGATATAGCGATCCACATATTCCTGCGGTGCCACCGCATTCCAGTGCACGGTCGCAATATTCTGAATCCAGCGTACCCAGACAGCGTTGTTGACATGGCCCAGTTCGTCAATGTCGCTTTGTTGCGCGGTAATGTGGAGAAAATGTTCATTCATTCAGGCGGTTCGGTCATGCCCATTTGCCAGAGAATGAAGGCGAATTCCTCGGCGGTTTCCTGCACCCGGTTCCACCGGCCGGACTTCCCGCCATGGCCTGCACCCATGTTCATTTTCATCAGCAGCATATTGTCATCGGTTTTGGTGGCGCGCAGTTTTGCAGTCCATTTTGCCGGTTCCCAATAGGTGACCCGCGGATCATTGAGACCGCCGGTCACCAGCAACGGCGGGTAGTCTTGCGCACTGACCTGATCATAGGGCGAATAGCTGAGGATATACTCAAAAGCCGCCTTGTCGGTGATGGGATTGCCCCATTCCGGCCATTCTCCTGGCGTGAGCGGCAGGCTCTCGTCGAGCATCGTATTGAGCACGTCGACAAAGGGGACATGCGCGACAACTGCGCCCCAGATTTCCGGATCACTGTTGACCACGGCTCCCATCAACTCGCCGCCAGCCGATCCACCGGACGCACTGATTTGGCCGAGGGACGTATATTTCTTTTCGGCAAGACCCCTGGCGACATCAACGAAATCGTTGAACGTATTGGTCCGCTGCGTCAACTTGCCCTGCAAATACCAATCACGGCCCAAATCGTCACCGCCGCGGATATGAGCGATAGCATAGATGAATCCGCGATCAACCAGCGACAGGCGGCTAGTCGAAAAGCTTGGCGGGACAGCATAGCCATAGGCTCCGTAAGCATA
>JBCBZY010000351.1:0-2752 GCA_039815115.1 Pseudomonadota bacterium
ATTGGCCCGGAAAAGGCTGATGCATTATGTGAAGAGCTGGAAAATCAGTTTTCCGTCCCCTGCTTTGATCCGATGATCCACGGCCCATCAAAATTTATTGACCAGTTATCATGTCCTGCAGCGTAAAAGTCGACATCGAAAAATGGCCGCTGAAAAGCCCGTTTGTGATTGCCCGCGGTAGCCGGAACGAAACAGAGACTGTCACGGTGACGCTCAGCGACGGACAGATGACAGGCAGAGGAGAAGCCGTCGCTTCGCCGCGATATGATCAGACCAGCAGCTCGCTGGTTGCCGAGATTGAAGCTTTCCGGGAACTGCTGGAGAACGGCCTCAACGGCGAGCAGCTGCAGCACGAGATGCCTGTCGGTCCCGCCCGCAATGCCATTGATGCCGCCATGTGGGATCTGGACGCCAAAAGGGCTCAGCGGGATGTCGGCCAGATTTCGGGCCTGGGGTGGCCGGTCGGCCTGCAGACCGTGCAGACGATCAGTATTTTGCCCCCTGATGAAATGGGCAAGGAAGCCCGGACACTTGCGAACTTTCCGGCGCTGAAGGTCAAGCTGGACGCAGAACAGATCTGCGAGCGCATAGCGGTGGTCCATGAGAACACACCGGATGCCCGATTGCTCGTGGATGCCAACGAAAGCTGGACGATCGACATCTTGCGGGCAGTTGCTCCCGAACTGGCGCGGCTTGGAGTTGTCATGATCGAGCAGCCTTTGCCATCAGGCGATGACCAGGCTTTGCAGGACTATTCCTCCCCGCTCCCGCTATATGCTGATGAGAGCTGTCATAGCCGGGCGGACCTGCCAGGTTTGAAAAACAAGTATCACGGCGTGAATATCAAACTCGACAAGACGGGGGGCCTGACTGAAGCACTGGCTCTGCGAGAGGAAGCAACGGATCAGGGGTTTGAAATCATGGTTGGCTGCATGCTGGGCACATCGCTCGGAATCGCACCAGCCCTGTTCGCCGCGATCGGGGCGAACTATGTCGATGTCGACCCACCCGCCTTGCTGGCAGAAGACCGCGAACATGCTCTGAAAATCGAAAATGGCGCAGTATCCCGGCTCTCACCGGCGCTATGGGGTGGTGCAGTCTAGGCTTTGGGCCTATCAAAGCGGCACTCATTCATTCGAACGCAGCGGGAAACAATCAATATGTTGAAATTCCGGACAATGGTTTTGGCGCTGGCTGTCATTGCTGCGCTCGCAGTCGCGCTCTGGCCGGGCCTTGCCGGACTGGGGTCAAGATTTGGCTTCTGGGATTTTGGCTTCGGTCTTGGAACCATGACCCGTGAATGGTGGCCGTTTCTCTGGTATCTGAGCGGCGGCCTGGGTCTTTTGGCACTGATCCTGTCGCTCGTCATGAGTCCCCGGAGACTAGCGGGACTCGCGGTGGCAATAATGGCGATCGGCATCCCGGTTGCAGCCAAGATGCAATATGACAATGTCCGAGCCACCGCACAGGCGGTCCCCGCTATCCACGATATTACAACAGACATACAAGACCCGCCGATGTTTACCGATGCCATCATGTCGATCAGAAACGCGTCAGGAGCCAATCCGGCCGATTATGTTGGCAAGCTCAAGCCTGGAAGGGACGGGGAACCCGACAGACTGGTATCGGATCTCCAGGCAGAAGCCTATCCCGATATTGTCCCCATCAAGGCCGATATATCGCCAGATCAGGCCTTTGATCGATCCGTGGAAGCAGTTGGATCGCTTAACTGGGCAATTGCATCGAACGACCGCGAAACGGGAATTATCGAAGCGACCGACACAACATTCTGGTATGGCTTCAAGGACGATGTCATCATCCGCATCCGTCCGGGCGGAGACAATAGCTCCGTCGTGGACGTCAGATCTCTGTCAAGAGTAGGCGGTTCTGATCTCGGCAAGAACGCAGCCCGCATTCGCGAGTTCCGGTCACTCCTTACCGACTAGCTCGCCTATTAACGCCGGAACACGACCGTCTTGCGGCCGTTCGGCAATATCCGGTCTTCCAGCGCATAGCCCAAAGCGCGAGACAGCACACGCTGTTCGATATTTCGTCCCTTGGTGACCAGATTTTCTGGCGTATCGCTGTGGCTGACCTGCTCCACATCCTGCTCGATAATGGGCCCCTCGTCGAGGTCGCTGGTAACGAAATGAGCCGTTGCACCGATCATCTTCACACCGCGCTGATAAGCCTGATGATAGGGTTTGGCCCCCTTGAATCCCGGAAGAAAACTGTGATGGATATTTATGCATCGACCACGAAGATACTGCGCCATTCCATCGGACAATATCTGCATGTAGCGCGCCAGAACGACTAGTTCGGTACCTGTCTGCTCGATAACATCCCTGATTTGTGCTTCCTGCTGCAGCTTGCTGTCCTTGCTGACCGGGAAATGATGGAACGGGATCTCATCTCTGACGGGAAGGTGAAGATTGTCACCGGGATGATTGGAAATGACTCCAACCACATCCATTTTCAGTTCGCCAATTCGCCCGCGATACAAGAGATCGCTGAGACAATGATCGAATTTGGAAACCAGAATCAGAACTTTCTTTGCCTGATTTCGTGGTCGGAATTGCCAGCGCATATCAAATTCCGCGGCGAGACTGGCGAAGGAATCGAATTGCCCCTCTCCGGCCGAGTTGGAAACTTCAAACTCCACTCGCATGAAGAACCGGTTTGTTTCAGGGTCCCGAAACTGCTGCGCCTCCATGATATTGCCGCCAATTTGGTGAAGATGTCCAGTGACCTG
>JBCBZY010000350.1:0-2771 GCA_039815115.1 Pseudomonadota bacterium
CGCCGACGAGATTTTCGGCATATTGGTGGTACCGCTCACTGATGCCTTTCCGGCCGGCGAAGGCACGCTGATCTACACCAAGCTTTACGAGGCGTTTTTTGTCGAGATCAAGGTGGCGATGTTTGCGGCCTTCTTTCTGGCTTTTCCGATCATTTCCAACCAGCTCTGGGCCTTTGTTGCGCCGGGACTCTATGCCAGCGAAAAGCGGGCTTTTTTGCCGTTCCTGATCGCCACGCCATTGCTGTTCGCGGCCGGCGCGGCGCTGGCTTATTATATCGTGATGCCAACGGCATTTCGCTTCTTTCTCGGCTTCGAAGGGGAAGTGGGGGGGCTGACCCAGGAAGCCCTTCCGGCAATGGGCGATTATCTTTCACTGGTCATGCAGTTCATTCTGGCCTTCGGGGTCTGTTTTCAGTTGCCCGTCTTGCTTCTGCTGCTCAACCGGGCGGGGCTGGTTACCCGCCAGCAGCTCAAGGGTCTGCGACGCTACATGGTTGTCGCAGCTTTCGCGCTGGCAGCCATTTTGACGCCGCCCGATGTGGTGTCACAGTTGATGCTGGGGATCCCGCTGATCCTGCTCTATGAGGTCTCGCTCGCGATCATGTGGTTTGGTGATCGCCGCAAGTCTGCGGCCAATCCGGCGGACTGATTCAGCAGGCTGCTAGTTGATCACCTCTTCACCGGCCTTGCCAACCGATTCGATATCCTGACCAACACCTTGCACGGTGTTGCATCCGGCCAGCACCAGAGTTGATGAAATCAGTAAAGACGCGAAAATTTTGCGCATGAATATTCTCCTTGATCCTAAGACTTTTCATTGCAACCGGCATAACCGCGCAGCGCCTGCTGTCCAGTGTTCGGTTAGCCGATCAGTCGATGGCGCGCTCACCAGCGCGTCCAACAGACTGGATATCTTCGCCCACACCTTGCACGGTATTGCAGGCTCCAAGCAGAAAAGCTGATGTGAGGCCGATGGCAGCCAGAATTTTACGCATGCAGATCACTCCTGGTTTTCCGTCAGTTGACCGTTTGCCAGTTGATCTGGTCATTCCGGACATATACTGAACTTTGCACTCGCGCGATTATCACGTCCCGCCAGAGGTACAAAGCCTTTCGTGAACAAGGCATGACGCCGCAGAAGGACTTAAAAAAATTTCATGTTGATGCGGGCAGCTAGCGGAGAAATGGATTCGGCATGGTCGCTCGAACCGCCAATTTTTGCTATGAAGTGGCAGCCATAGCACTGAGGAGGACAAAATGGCGGATTGGAAAGAAGACGGGTATCACAGTGTCACACCTTATCTGATCGTCGATGATGCGGCAGCTGCGATAGAGTTTTACAAAAACGCGTTTGACGCACAGGAAGTGATGCGCATGCCGATGGGAGACAAGATCGGGCATGCCGACCTCCTGATCGGCGAAAGTCATGTGATGCTGGCAGACGAATTTCCTGACATGGACAAGCTGGGTCCCAACAAGCGGGGCGGTGCCACGTGCAGCCTGATGATCTATGTCGAGGACAGCGACGCGGCCTTTGATCAGGCGGTTGCTGCGGGTGCAACGGCGGTCCGCCCCGTCGAGGACCAGTTTTTCGGTGATCGTTCCGGCTGGGTCAAGGATCCCTTCGGTCACGAATGGACATTGTCGACGCATATCGAGGATGTCAGTCCCGACGAACTGAACCGGCGCATGGCGGAGATGATGGCGGGCGAGGGGGCCTGACTGTTTCCCGCTCTTTTGGACAGTTATCAGCTTCAGGGTGACGAATCTGTTTGCGCCGGATAGGGTCCCGACATGACCTTTACTTGCAAGATTCTATTGCTCGGCTCCGGCGAACTTGGCCGGGAATTTGTTATTTCGGCCAAACGTCTGGGCGCGTTTGTCATCGCCTGCGATGCTTATGAAAATGCACCGGCGATGCAGGTTGCGGATGCGTCGGAAATCTTCTCCATGCTAGATGGCGACCGATTGCGCGAAGTCATCATGGCGCACCAGCCCGATTATGTCGTGCCGGAAATTGAAGCCATCCGGACGGAGGTCCTGGCGGAAATGGAGGCGGAAAATGTTCATGTGGTACCGTCCGCACGGGCAACGCAACTGACGATGAACCGGGATGCGATCCGGGATGTCGCTGCTAAGGAATTGGGCCTCGCCACCTCTGCATATCACTATGCCGAAAGCCTGGACGAAGTTCACGACGCGGCTACGGATATCGGTTTTCCGCTGGTGATCAAGCCGGTAATGTCATCCTCGGGCAAAGGGCAGAGCAAGGTGGAACGACTGGAAGAGCTGGACGCTGCATGGGAGCATGCGGTGCGCAATATGCGCGGCGACCGCCAGCGCGTGATTGTCGAGCAATTTGTGGATTTTGCCTATGAAATCACCTTGCTGACCATCCGGACTCGTGAGGGCGTCCTGTTCTGCCCGCCAATCGGTCACCGCCAGGAACGCGGCGATTATCAGGAAAGCTGGCAACCTGCGGACATGAATGAAGCGGCGCTTGCGGATGCACAGGCGATGGCGCGCAAGGTGGTGGACAATCTCGGCGGATATGGTCTTTTCGGTGTCGAGTTTTTCGTGACCGGGGCAGGGGAGGTTATTTTCTCCGAACTCAGCCCCCGTCCGCATGATACCGGAATGGTGACGCTGATTGGTCAGAATCTGAGCGAGTTTGACCTGCACGCGCGAGCGATCATGGGGCTGCCTATCCCGCACATCGGGCTGACCGCGCCGGCCAGTGCCAGTGCGGTCATTCTTGCCGATCGCGACAG
>JBCBZY010000051.1:0-11875 GCA_039815115.1 Pseudomonadota bacterium
CCTGTCCAACGGCACTGACAACATGACGGCTACCCTGACCTCGACGGTTACGGGCGGCGCAGTTGCTCTGGACGGTTCAGGCGCAGCAGCTTTCTCGGTTGGCGGTTCGCTGGCCGTAGGTGGCAGCCAGCCTGACGGTGCCTATACCGGTACCTTCACGGTGACCGCTGACTATCCCTGAATCGGGACAAGACATTGAATTCATGTGCTGAAATCGGCACATGACCAAAGCAAGCCCGTCCCGGCTCGTTCGGGGCGGGCTTTTGCTTATGGCGAAAGACAAACCAGTTGGGAATGGATCAGCTTTTCGCCTGATTCGCTGGCATGGTTAGCGCTTTGGTAACCCTCTTTTGCCATAGTCGGCCATGTGGGGATGAGCGCCATCTGGTTGCTCAATCCGGAACAGGACCAGAAACCGGAGAATATTATGAAAATCAGCAGTCTGAAACGACTGGGCAAAGCCTGTAACGGCTTGACCCTGGCCATTTGTGCGGGCCTGACAGCCGTCAGTCCGGCGCAGGCAGGGGGAGATCTTTTGGTAGCGCCGACCCGTATCGTACTAGACGGGCAGCGGGGCACCGAAGTCATTTTGAACAATATTGGTTCAGAAACGGCTACTTATCGCATTTCTCTTGAGCTGCGTCGGATGACCTCCGACGGCCGGCTGGAAGATGTCACGCCAGAACAGGCCAATGAAATCGAGCAGGCGGCGAAGAACATGATTCGCTATGCACCGCGGCGAGTGACGTTGCCGCCGAACCAGCCTCAGGCCATTCGCCTGGGTGTGCGACCACCCGAAGGTCTTGCTGATGGCGAATATCGCGCGCATTTGCTTTTCCGCGCGATTCCGAAAACCCGTAGTGTCACGGCACAGACTCAGGCGACTGATGGTTTCTCGATTTCGCTGACACCCATTTATGGCGTGACCATTCCGGTGATCATTCGTCAGGGCAATCTGGAAGCAACCGCCGGCATTGCCAATGCCCGCGTCGAACAGCGCGAAGACGGGCATGCCTTTGCCTTTGACCTCAGCCGTACGGGCGATCGCTCGACCTATGGCGAGATCCGGGTCGTCAAACAGGGCGAAACCGAGCCTCTATTGATTGCACGCGGTATTGCCGTTTACCCGGAAGTCAATCACCGGACCGTTGCACTGCCGGTTCCGGCGGAAGTGGCCTCCCAACTGAAGGGCCCGGTTTCGGTAGAATATTACGAACCGGCCAATACCGGTGGCGGTTTGATCACCAAGACTCAGCTAGTTCTGAGATAAGGTTGATTTTCATAGACTTGGGCTGACTGCAATGCGGCAAGACGCCTGAGTTTCTGATGCGATGAAAAAGCGATTGGACATATTTCATCAGCGCGTAAAATCGCTGATAACTGCCGCGGGGACCGCTCTGGTCTCGGCGGCTTTGCTGTTTTCTGCGTCCCCTTCCCTGGCGAATAGCGGATGGACACCTCACGACGATGATGCGCTGCTTTTTGACCTGCGTTCGGGCAAATACAGCCTGGGTGATGGCATCCGCGGCTATCAGACCAACCAGGGCGTGTGTGTCGACTTTGCCGACGTGATCATGGCGATGGATTTGCCGATCCGTCTCGATAAAAAGTCGCGCCGCGCAACTGGCTGGGTGTTCGCGGAACGCGAAACACTGACCATCGACCGTGACAGTGATATGGTACAAAAGGTGAACACACAATCCAACCTGTCCGCTGGAGATATTTTCGATACGCCAGAAGGCTGGTGCATCAATGTCAAAGCTCTGTCGGGGTGGATCGGCGTCTCTTTTCGCCCGGACCTGTCCAACGCGCTGCTCATCCTTGAAACGGACCGGAAACTGCCTTTTCAGCGGGCCATGGAACGCAAGGAACGGGCTGCCAAGATCCGTCCGCGCCGGACATTTGATCTCGCCAGCCTGCCTCAGTCGACGGAATCCTACAAAATCTGGCGCACACCCTCGGTGGATGTGGTCGCATCCGCGGGAGGCTTGCGCGACAAGCGTTCGGGGCAGGATCTGGATGTTCGTTATGAGCTTTTCGCATCGGGGGAGATTGGCAAGGCTTCGTTTGACGCGCGGTTGTCGTCCGATGACAACGGTGTTCCAGAAAATCTGCGGGTACGGGCTTATCGCACTGATCCCAAGGGCGAATTGCTGGGTCCACTGAAAGCTACCCACTTCGCGTTGGGCGATGTCGCCACCGCTTCCACCGCTTTGGTTTCTCAAAGCACTGTGGGCCGGGGTGCCATCGTCACCAACCGGCCGGTGGATCGTCCCGATGCCTTTGACCGCACCAGTTTTCGCGGGGAATTGCCTGCCGGTTGGGATGCGGAGCTCTATCGCAATGGCCAGCTGCTTGCCTTTGCCGAAAATCGTGCAGATGGTCGCTATGAATTTGTCGATGTCCCCCTGCTTTATGGCCAGAACCGGTTTGAGGTGGTTCTCTACGGGCCCCAGGGCCAGATCCGGCGAGAAGCCCAGACGGTTCCGGTGGGTCTCGACTCCATTCCTCCGCGCAAGACCTGGTATTGGGCCGGTGTGCAGGATGCCGGAGAGGATCTGATCCGCCTTGGTAGCAAATTGCCGATCCGCCAGTCGGGCTGGCGCGGTGGCTTTGGGTTGGAGCGCGGGATCAACAACAGGACATCCGTCGCGGCATCGCTGTTCAGTCTGCAGATAGACGGGACCCGGCGTAATTATCTCGAAGGATCGGTCCGGCGAGCCGTGGGGCCGACTCTCGTGGAGCTGTCTGCCTCTTCGGATCTGGAAAGTGGTACCGCTTTCCGCGGGCAATTGCTCGGAGAGCTTGGAGAAACCTTTATCACCGCCGAAACTATCTGGGCGCATGGCGGGTTTGTCTCTGACCGAATAGATCAAAACGTGAACGGGCGACATCGACTCTCGCTGGACCATAATTTCAAGCTCGGCAACAAAATCGTGCCGTTCCACATTGATGCCCAATATGAAACCAAGACCGATGGTGCCGCTTCGCTCGACTTTGTCGGTCGCGCTTCCCTGAATTTGCGCCGTTTTTCGCTGACAGGCGAGGTCGCCTGGGAGAAGCAGTTCAGCCCGTTCGGGCCGGATCCGCCGGATATTGTTGAAGCCCGCATGCTGGCCAACGGCAGGATCGGACGCGTCCGGTTGCGCGGGGAAGCCATATATCGGGTGGCCCCCGAAAAACGGTTTGAAAGAGTCAATTTCACTGGCGAATGGCGCGCGAGTGAACGCGCGGACTGGCGCGCGGAGCTCGGCTATGATGCCGGGCTGGATCGGGCGCGTGCCGGAATTGGCATAATCCGGCGTTTTGACAAGTTTTCGCTCACCGCCAGCGCCGAAGCCGCTTCGGATGGTTCGGTGGCGGCCGGACTCAATCTGGCCTTCAGTCTGGGCCCGGATCCACGCAACGGGAAATTCCGCTTCTCCAGTAACAAGCTGGCAAGTAATGGCCAGGCGCTGGCGATCGTCTATCGGGATGCAAATGGCGATGGAGTGCGGCAAGCCGATGAAAAACTGGTGGAAAATGTCGAACTGACGGCTGGTCAGACCACCGCGTTGACACCGACCGATGCCAACGGCCGGGCGGTGATCGACAATTTGCAGCCGTTCCGGCCGATACTGATCGGTATCGACACCAGCAGTCTGAGCGATCCTTATGTTCAGCCAGCCTTGCCCGGCGTTGTTGTGACACCGCGGCCCGGCGTGGCCTCGACAGTCGAACTTCCGCTGGTCAGCGCGGGCGAAGTGGAGGGCACTTTGCGTCGCAAGGGCGGCGGTGTGCTTGCCGGAGTCACTCTGGAGCTGGTTGACGGGGAAGGCCGTCTCGTACGCTCAACCCTGAGTGAATTTGATGGCTTCTTCCTGTTCGAAGGCGTGCCCTATGGCAGCTATCGGGTCCGGATCGAGAAGCTGGCGGCGCAGGCGGTCGAGGTGTCAGCCGAGCTGGGTGCCCGTGCTGTGGTCGATGATGACAATCAGATTGCCCGGCTGGGTGTGGTCCAGGCGCGACCTGACCTGATCATCGCCCGCGGCACCGGTCCGCTCGATCCGCCCTGATCATATCTTGCGCAATCCCGCAGTTGTGCTAGGGTTTTCCATGACAGTTTTATGAAAATTTGATCAGGACCGCAGCATGCAAGTGACCGCCAATGGCATCAATATCGAGGTAGAGGACTATGGCAAGGCCGAGGATCCGGCTATTTTGCTCATCATGGGATTTTCTGCCCAGCTGGTTTACTGGCCCCTGGATCTGGTCAACGGGCTGGTAGAGTCGGGGTTCCGCGTGATTCGGTTCGACAACCGGGATGTCGGACTGTCGCACAAGTTTGACGGATTGCGCGCGCCGGGCCCGATCCGGCAGCTATTGGCCAAGAAATTCTTCCCGAGCAGGAATCTCGCACCCTATGACCTGCATGACATGGCGGAAGATGCAGTCGGCGTGCTCGATGCACTGGAGATTGACCGAGCGCATATTGTCGGCGCATCGATGGGCGGCATGATCGGTCAGCTGGTCGCTGCCAATCATGCCGAAAGGGTGCACAGCTTCACCCCGATCATGTCTTCAACCAATGCCCCGGACCTTCCCGGTGCGAATGCGGAGGTTCGCAAGGTGTTGTTCCGTGCGGCACGAGCAAGAGCGCGAAACCCGGAGGAAGCTCTCGAAAATGGCATCGCCTTTTCGACGATCATCGCTTCGGAAGAGGGGCGCAATCGCACGGAAGAGCGCAAGGAATTGTTGCAGCAGGCTATTGCCCGCAGTTTCTACCCCCCGGGGACCCGCCGGCAGATGGCCGCGATCATACAGACCGGGAACCTGCGCCCGCAAACCCGCAAAATCTCTGTTCCGACCATGGTGATTCACGGGGCGGAAGATCCCCTGATCCCGCACCCCTGCGGGGCGGACATCGCATCCAATGTTAATGATGCCTCATTCCGGCTGGTGGAAGGAATGGGCCATGATCTGCCGCCCAGCAAACTGCCGCACATGGTCGAGCTCATCGCCGGGCATTGCAAGGCAGCCTAACCCGCCCGGGGCAGGCAATATACAACATTGTGACTGGTGATTTCCACCTTGGTGGGAATGGCCTCCACCGGATCTCCATCGATCTGGAATGCGGCCAGCGCGTCCGGATCGGGGCTGGTCTCCAATGTGACAGAACGCGCCCGCATTCTGTGCACATGTGGCAGTTTTCCGGGATCCTTGCCTCTGGCCACAGCCCACATGAAACGCAGAAAGGCCCGTCGACCCGCCCGCTTCAGGATCACAAGCTCAAAATCATTCTGTCCCAGGGAGGCGTCGGGAGACAGGGACCAGGGGCCGGCAAAAAATCTCCCTTTCGCGATATAGAAGGCTTCGCAGTGATGTGTGACGGGATCATCCTTGCCGCCGACCTGCAAATCGAAACGGTAACGGGGCCATCGGGCGAAAAGCTGCAAAAAGGACAGGGCATAGGCGGCTTTGCCAAATCGCTTTTTCCATTCCGGAGAGTGGCTCGAGACCGCGACGCCATCCGGACCAGCGCTCAGACAGGCAATGACGGGCGAACCATCTGCCACCAGCAAAGGTTCCTGCAACCGTGCGCTGGAGCCGGCAACAAAACCGGTCATGACCTCCCGGGCAAAAAGCTCCGGATCGCCGGTATATCCTAGCTCCCGCGCGACCAGATTGACAGTGCCCGCCGGAAACACGCAGACCGGAACGGACCTGTCCTGCTGGATCAAGGCGGATATCACCAGACCAAGGGATCCGTCTCCACCCGACACGCACAGCAGATCGCTGTCGGCAAGGATTTGGGTGGCGCCATCGAGCTGTGTTTCGCTGGAAGTGACGGAGGCTCCGCAAGCGGCAAAGGCCTGCGCCAATATGTCCAGCCGCAATTCATGATGGGTTCCCGAGGCGGGATTGTGGATCAGCTGCACTTTCATCTTGCCGAAGCATGGCGATATTTTGCTGCTGTCGTCAACGATTTAACCGGCTAAGGTGCCGCGGAAACAGGGAACCGTGTCTATGACCAAAAAGCTCGTCATTGTGGGCGGCGGCTATGCCGGAACGATGCTCGCCAAGGCACTTGATGACCGGGCGGATGTGACGTTGATCGAACTCCGCGACAAATGGGTGCACAATGTCGCGATGAT
Organism: Pseudomonadota bacterium; assembly: GCA_039815115.1. Taxonomy (GTDB): domain Bacteria; phylum Pseudomonadota; class Alphaproteobacteria; order Sphingomonadales; family Sphingomonadaceae; genus Parasphingorhabdus. Next base: position 6,135 of record JBCBZY010000051.1, read on the forward strand.
CCGCGCAATGGCGCAACCGGACCTGCTCGACAAGATTGTCATGCCCTATGACGGGTTACTGAAAAACGGCCAGATTGTAAGAGGGCGGGTGCAGTCCCTGCAGGACGGGACGGCGATACTGGAAAATGGCGACGAGATATCCGGAGACATTCTGGTGGTGGCGACCGGATCCAGCTATGCGGCGCCATTCAAGATGCAGGGCGATGACAGCGCTGCGTTTCTCAAAGCTGTCCACAAGACAATTGACCGGATCGACAAGGCGCAATCCCTGGCGATCGTCGGAGCCGGTGCCGTCGGTGTGGAGCTGGCTGGCGAGATCGCCGCTGTCCGGCCGGATAAACAGGTGACGCTGGTGACCGCCGATGATCAGCTTTTCCCCGACTATCCCAATAAACTGGGTCGTTCGACTGCACGGCAACTCGGGGAGCTGGGCGTAAAACTGCGGCTGGGGGAGCGCATTGCGAAACTGGAGCACAGCGACCAGCCCTATAAGCCAGCGACGGGAAAGCTACTGCTTTCGGATGGATTTCCGATCAATGTCGATCTGGTGATTCCCGCCATCGGTACTCGGCCGGCGACAGATATCATGAAGTCGATCGAAGGCGTTGATATTGCAGAGGATGGTCGGGTCGTTGTCGACAAATGGCTGCGACCGGGTCCGCACGAAAATCTGTTTGCCATCGGCGATATCGCATCGACCACCGACACAATGACCATTGTTGGTCTGACGCGGCAGGTCGAGTGGCTGACAAAGATGCTCAAGGCCGTGATTGGTGGCAAGCCGATTGAAAAGTGCAAGCCTTACAAGCCCTGGCCCAAACCGCTCATTCTTCTGCCGCTGGGCGCAGACAAGGGCGCCAGTGCGCTGCCTTTCGGCGTTACAGGCCCGTTGCTGACATCAGCCATCAAGGGCCGGAAATTGTTCATTCCCAGATATCACAAGCAATTTGACTGGCAGCCCTGAAGCCGCCCCCGCCTAGGCTACCGCCATGTCGAGCGCGTCGAGCGCGATTTCCTTGGCTTTTTTGTAGCCGGCCTTGCCATTGGCTGCGCGGGGCACATCTTCAACCGTGATAAATGCGCGCGGGGCCTTGTAGGCGGCCAGATGCGAGCGGACATGATCATTGAGGGCCGTTTCATCAAATTGTGATCCGTTGCTCACCGACAAGACAGCCGTGATTTTCTCGCCAAAGCGGTCATCCGGCACGCCGACCACGAGACAGTCATAAACACTGTCATGGGTCTTGAGCACTTCCTCGACTTCCTCGGGGAAAATCTTTTCGCCGCCGCTGTTGATGCAGATGGAACCGCGGCCGAGCAGGGTGACGCTGCCATCCGCTTCCACCTTGGCATAGTCACCGGGGATAGAATAGCGGATGCCATCAAAAGTTTTGAACGTTGCGGCGCTTTTCTCTTCATCCTTGTAATAGCCGAGCGGCACCATCCCGCCATTGCAGATCAGGACGATTTCGTCCGAGCCGGGCTCGACCGGCTTGCCGTCCTCGGTCAGGATCTTTGTCGTTTCCGCCATGTCGAAGCTGGCCGTCTTGTCCGTTTCGGTTGTGTCCCGCGTCGTGACGGAAGCGCCCATGCTGCCTTCGGTCGATCCCATGCTGTCGACAATGACCATCTCGATATGTTCGAGCAGGCCCTTTTTGACTTCGGCTGACCACATCACGCCGGAAGAGCCGATCATCTGGATCGATTCCAGATCATAGGGCTTGCCCTGATCCTGCGCGTCATTCAGCGCCTGCAGCATCGGCTTGGCAAACACGTCGCCAACAATGGTGAGATCGGTGGCTTTTTCATCCTGAGCGAGCTGCCACAGGGCCTGCGGATCGAAATGCTGGTTGTCGAAGAGGATGACACAGCCGCCCAGCGCGTGGTGGACCATCGCGCCGATCCACATGCCGGTGCCATGCATCAGCGGGCAAGCCGGGATGGATCGCGTCGCGGCGCCGGCTGCGTGCAGCGCCTGGGAGAGCGGACCAAAACCGTCTGCACCTGCGGGCAGCGTCATTTCCCGCATCTCGAAGCCCTTGGTAAAAAGATTGCTGGAGAAGGTCTCGTGATCATACATCACGCCCTTGGGCATGCCCGTGGTCCCGCCGGTATAGAGCATGTAGAGATCCTGGTTGGAGCGCTCGATGGCTGGCATCGGAGAGGCGGCCTGCAGGGCGGTTTCATAATCGACCGCACCTTCCAGATGTTCGCCGGAGCCATCGGCGATTTCCAGAAACAGCTTCACGTTTGGCAGTTTGTCACGGATCGCGGCCACTCGCGGTGCAAAGCGCGCCTGATATATCAGCGCTTCGCTGTCACTGTTGGTAATGACATGTGTCAGCTCGGCTTCGAGATAGCGATAATTGACATTGACCGGGCAGATCCGCGCCTTGAACGCACCGAACTGGGATTCCATATATTCGGCGCAATTATTCGCATAGATCGCGAGCTTGGTTCCGGGCGACAGACCATGATCGCTGAGCACCTGAGCGATCCGCGCCGCGCGATCCTCATATTCTGCCCAGCTATAGCGCTTGTCGCCGTCAATAATTGCCGGTTTTTCAGGAATCGCCTGGGCAATATTTTCCCAGATATCTGCCATTTGCCAACGCATCCGAATCTCTCCTTTTTCTTTGGAACATAGCCGGATTCTCGGATGCAGCAATAGGGGCTATTGATAGATATAATTACCCAGAGCTGATAGACCGCGTGCCCGGAGCTGGCGGCTTCTCTGCCCCGCCCGCGAAGCATTGGGCGATTTCCATCCAGCGCGTGGCATTGGGCCCGGTGACTTTCAGATCCGTATCAGCAATATTTCGGGTCTGGGTGACGACCTGGCAGAATTCTTCCGCCAGTCCTTCAATCCGTTCGGATTCACTTGTCTCGCCATGTTCCCAAACCGCGCCGGACGGGGCCGTGAGCTTCAGAAACGGCACGGGTTCGGGCGCTTCCTCGCCATTCACCTTGAACGTCCAGCCATAGGTGTTGAGGCCAATCATCACGATATTGCGGATGCGGTCGGTATTTTGACGCGCCATACCAAGCGCATCGTATATCGCTTGGGCGTGCGACCAGTTTTCCATCAGGCGAGCGGTGATCGAGGAGCGCACACTCATGGACGGACCAGCCCATTCGACGCGCATGGACGGATCCGCTGCGCCGAATTCGGGTGCCATCTTCTGATAAAAGTCGCGCCAGGTCCGGACCAGCTCGGTACCGGACAGGCCACCCAGATAGTCTGATTCAAAAAACCGCATCGAGCTCTGCCCCTTCATGCCGGCCATCGCCTCACGAAAGAACGCATGGAACTGTTCCGGTTCGGTGAGCGACCAATAGGCCGCCATGTTCCAGATATGCAGGTGACGCAGGATCGCGTTGATCGTCCAGCTCTTGAAACCGGTTTCCTGCTCCATCTCTTGATCCGAAAGGCCGCTGACCAGCGCATGGATGGCTTCGCTTTCGTCGAGAAAATCCTGTGCCTGTTGCATCATTTGCTTATGTGCCTTTCATTCCGATTTCGGCCAATATGTCATCCGTATGCTGCCCCAGTGCCGGACTCGGTCCGCAAGGCGGGAGTTTCTCGCCGCCGAAATAGACCGGCGATCCGGCATTTCTGAGTGGTCCGAGCAACGGGTGATCCTGGTGCTCGAACACATCCATGGCGACAAATTGCTCATGCTCCTGAATGTCTTCCAGCGACATGCAAGGCGCTGCGGGCACATCTTTTCCAGCGAGACCGGCCACAAGGTCTGTTGTGTTCATCCGCGGAGGTTCATTGGCGACAAGGCTGGCCAGCTCGCCCATCCGTAGGCTGCGATTTTCAATGCCCTTATATTTTTCCTCCGACTTGAGGTCTTCCCGGCCGATCATGTCGAACACGGCTTCCCAATGGTCATCGGACATCGCCGCGTAAGCGATGGCTCCGTCGGTGGTGCGGAGCGGCAGCTGATAATAGTCGGCAAAGGGCACGCCGTGAATGACATCGTCTCCCTTGAGTGTGAGATGCATCCCGCCGTCCGGCCAGAGGAAGGCCACGCAACTGGCCAGCATGGAAAGATCGATATGCTGGCCTTCGCCCATGCGTTCGCGGGCAAAAAGCGCGGCGGTAATTGCCTGGGCCGCAGTATAGGCGGTCAGCTTGTCGCAGAGCAGGGTTTTGACATAGGCGAAACCTTCGGGATGCCCCTGCAGTGACATGAAACCCGTCATCGCCTGCATGACATGGTCATAGGCTGGCCGATCTGAGAGAGGCCCCTGATGCCCGAACCCGGTAATCGCGCAATAGATCAGTTCCGGTCGTTCCGCCCGCAGCGCCGCACTGCCAAGGCCCAGCCGATCCATGACCCCCGTACGGTAATTGTGAATCACCACGTCCGCTTCGAGACACAACTTGCGGGCGGCTTCGACACCGTCAGTGGACTTGAGGTCCAGCGTGATCGATCGCTTGGCGCGGTTGCAATTGTTGAACAGCCCGGAGATGCTGTCCTTGCGGCTGCCCAGCCAGCGCATCGGATCGCCCATGCCCGGTGGTTCGACCTTGATCACATCCGCGCCCTGCTGCGCGAACATCATGGTGGCCAGCGATGCCGTGATCATGGTGGAAAACTCAACGACCTTGATCCCGGCGAGCGGTTGCTGTGCGGTTGTCTCGGTCATGTCGTTCCTTCGGCTATTCCTCGAGATTGGCTGCCAGCCGTTCATAGGCGGCAATAAAGTCTTCCTTGAATTCCTGCACCACCTGTCCGGTGGTCATCGGCTGGTTCATCAGCCCGACACCCTGACCGACCCAATAGGTGGCGAGATCTTTCGCGCCCTGGTTATCGCCCTGGCTCAATTTGTCGATAGTGCGGAGGGGCGGTTCGGCAACTAGCGATTGTAGGGGCATAGACAATGGTTTCGGCGCACCGTCCGCTTCCCAGGCATCGGTCCAGGGCGAACGCAGCTGGCGCGAAGGCTTGCCGGTTCGCGACCGTGCGCGCACCGTGTCTCGCGAACTGGCCTGCAGCATTTTTTCCTTCACCACCGGATTGGTTTCCGCCTCCGCCGTTGTGAGCCAGACCGAACCGCACCACACACCGGAAGCACCCATCGCCATCGCGGCGGCCATCTGCGCCCCGGTCGCGATACCGCCAGCTGCGAGAACAGGGGTATTGTCGCCAATCTCGCGCAGCGCATTGCAGACTTCCGGGATCAGCACCATGGTTGCCACATCACCGGTATGACCGCCGGCCTCGCCACCGACCGCGATGATGATATCGACGCCGGCTGCGACTTGTGACAGGGCATGTTCCTTCGTCCCGACCAGAGCGGCCACCGGGACACCATGCTTCGCGCCCAGATCGGTCATCACCTGTGGCGGAATGCCCAGCGCATTGGCGATCAGTTTGATGGGATGGCGGAATGCGACCTCCAGCAGCGCCCCGGCGGTGCCGCCGCGCAGATTGTCTGTACCGGCGGCCTGTTCCCGGCGCATCGGCTCAAGGTCCCCCGGGTCGACGCCATGACGTGCCATGATGTCACTGGAAAACTGCTTATGTTCTTCCGGGATCATCGCGAGCGTGGTGTCGATATCAATCTGCTCGCCTTTGCCTTCGACCTTGTTCGGAACAATGATATCGAGGCCATAAGGCTTGCCGTCGACATGGTCATCAATCCAGCTGAGCTCTTCCTCCAGCGTTTCCGGCGTGCAGTTCACACCGCCGAACACGCCCATGCCGCCGGCCCGGGACACCGCCGCC
>JBCBZY010000001.1:0-39920 GCA_039815115.1 Pseudomonadota bacterium
CCAAAATTTATCCGGACCTGAACCACAATTCTCTGGTTTTTGACTCTGGCTTTCTGAAAGACTTTGCTTCGATCTTCGAAGAGGTAGCGAATTCTACCCCCCCATCTGATCCGAAGTAACAACTATGTCCGATCCAAATGCTTTGATCGACGGATTTGGATGGAAGAAAACCCCCTTCATTGAACAAAGTGAAGCTAGCGAATGTGGTCTCGCCTGTTTGACGATGGTCGCAAATTACCATGGTTACAAAACAGATATTCTGGCGATGAGGCGCCGCTACGGAATGTCGTTGAAAGGAACCGACCTTAGTTATTTGATTGAAGTGGCAGAGGCCATGGGTTTCAACGGCCAGCCGCTTAGAGGTGATATTGATGATCTGGAAAGTCTGAACCTTCCAGCAATTTTGCACTGGGATATGAATCATTTTGTGGTCCTGACCAGAGTGACCAAAACCCTAGGCGGTGTTCGATATTCAATTAGCGATCCAGCAACAGGCGAAATCAAACTGACTCGAGATGAGCTGTCGCGCCATTGGACAGGTATTGCACTGGATCTGATGAAATCAGAGAGCTTTAAACCCAAGGTTGCTGACACCAGGCTCAGGATAACTCAGCTCTGGACATCCATGGATGGGTTCTGGAAAACATTTTCTGGCATTTTGGCCCTGTCACTCATTCTCCAAGCAATTGCTTTGGCTGGTCCATTCTACCTGCAAGTCGCCGTCGATACAGTTTTCCCATCTTTTGATCTGGATCTTCTGTTTGTTCTCGCCTTGGGATTCGGCGGCCTGACGGCAATCAATTTTGTCGCTACCTGGCTGCGATCCATAATATTGGTGCACTTGAACAGTGCTCTTTCTTACCAGATCATAGTGAATCTGTTTCGGCATTTGGTGCGTCTGCCACTACCTTGGTTTGAAAAGAGGCACGTCGGCGACATCATTTCAAGATTTGGCTCAACGCAACCAATCACACAATTGTTAAGTGAAGGGATGCTGACGGCGCTGATCGATGGCTTGCTGGCTTTTGTGACGTTGGGACTGATGTATATTTATTCACCTATGTTGGCGAATGTCGCGTTGGTTGCTTTGCTACTCTTTGTCGCAATCAAATTCGCGTTCTTGCAAGCCATTCGCATGAGAAATGTCGATGTAATTACAACGGCAGCAAAGGAGAATACCAGCTTCATCGAAACAATGCGCGGGATTTCAGCCATCAAGGCCTTTGGACAGGAAGGGAACCGGCAACGACTGTGGCAGAGAACAAAAACTGATGCGATTAATGCTGAAATCAAACTCGGCCGGCTGACTGCGAGTTTTGATGCAATCGGGCAATTCATAGCTGCGGCGGAGAAGATTATATTTGTCTACTTGGCGATTTCATTGGCATTTGAGGGTGCATTTACCATTGGGATGATATTCGCGTTTCAAGCATACAAGCAGCAATTTCTGGATGCTAGTATGAGACTGGTGGAGCAGGCCGTAAACTTCAAGATTTTGCAAGTTCACCTCACGAGGATCTCCGATATCGCTCTGGCCAAGAGAGAAGTACAGGACGACAGTGATATCATTGAAGCACCAGACTTTACCAAATCGATAGTTCTTGAGAATGTGACATATCGGTACGGAACCAATGACCCCACCGTCCTCGAGCGATTGAACCTGAGTGTCACACCCGGCGAATTTATTGCGATAAGCGGACCTTCAGGGGGCGGCAAAACCACGCTGATGAAGGTAGTGATGGGTCTGTTCCAGCCCACATATGGTGCCATGCGGCTGGGACAACAGAATCTAACATCTTTGTCCTTGACCAAATATCGACGCCAGATCGGCTCAGTGGCTCAAGATGATGTGCTTTATGCCGGATCCATTGCCGAAAACATCGCGTTCTTCGATCACAATATCGATATGGATCGAGTGCGAGAAGTGAGCAAGCTCGCTCACATTCATTATGACATCGAAAAAATGCCGCTGGCATATGAAAGCTTGGTCGGCGATATGGGATCTGTTTTCTCGGGCGGCCAACAACAACGAGTGCTTCTTGCTCGGGCTTTATACAGCAATCCGTCTGTTCTTATAATGGATGAGGGCACCGCAAATCTTGATCCGGACAACGAAAAGCTGATTTTGGACACTATTTCAAAATTGAAAATGACCCGAATTCTAATCGCTCACCGGCAAAGAACTCTGGACATCGCCGACCGCCACCTGATTTTGGCTGGCGGTCATTTGTTCGAAGTACCCAGGAACGAGAAACACGCGTCAGGAATTTCGTCAGATCTTGCTTCGACAACCAAAGGAGCGAAGTAAAAAGTTAACGGGGCAATAATAAACCACCACTTCAGGAACCTGCAAAAGCTTTAGACCGCTAAAGGTTGAAATCGGGAAGTAGTTTGCATTTCAGGCTGGTACAAACACTGTTTCCCGTCAGCATTGGTGAACATTTCAATAGTCCTGCCTTATCCAACTGAACTGCCCTACGCTATACTCCGGTCAGTCCAGTTAGGCGTAAGCGACTAAGAAATAGGATGAATTTGTACAGTCATGGCCGCAAACCGGAGATAGCGAAAAATTGGAAAATGGGTGGTGCCGCTTAGAGGACTCGAACCTCTGACCCCATCATTACGAATGATGTGCTCTACCACCTGAGCTAAAGCGGCTGATCGCTGGACAAGCGGTGCGGGGCACGGCCGTTCATCGTTCGCCGGGCCTTTAACAGTCGCTTGGACCTGTGACAAGTCTGCTCGCCCGGTTTCCGTGAATCGGTGCGAATTGCCAGTCATGGCGGTGAAATGTGGCAATATTTACCATATATTTACCATAGTGATGGCAAAACGGCCTCCGTCCACAGGAACAACGGCAGATCGAGGCATGGAAAATCTTCGCAATAATGACGGAAATGACGAGTTGCACAGCAATTCGCCGTCAGACTATATCGCTTATGACGATGACGCGTCAGCAGACGTGCCGCCGCCTGCCATTGGTCAGGACGAGCGCCGGATGCACGTGCGGGCCTATAATTTCTGGGCCGGGCTGCTTGGCGACCGCCAGTTTCCCTCGGTCGAGGATCTGAACCCCGAAACTGATGCAGATTTCGGGCCGAACAGCGTGCTGCTGGACTTCACCAGCGGCGTCGAAAATCCGACGATCCAGTTTCTGGGCGAGGCGCTGCGCGAAGAATGCGAGCTGGACGAGAGCATCACCAATATTGAAGATGTTCCGGCGCGCTCGCTGCTTTCCCGGATTACAGACCATTATCTCCAGATTATCGCCAACCAGGCGCCGATCGGTTTCGAAGCCGAATTCGTCAATCAGCGCGGCGTCTCGATCATGTATCGCGGCATATTGCTGCCGTTTTCCACCGATGATGACACGATTGACTTCATCTACGGCGTGATCAACTGGAAGGAAGTGGCCGCTGACGACATGGCGGCCGAACTGGAACAGCAGGTGGCGGACGCCATGCGGGCTGCTCCGGTCGCGGCGGAATCCGGTCCGGTTTGGGCCGATGCCCCGGACCAGGAACCTATTGTTGCCGATAATGACATTGAACAGGACCTTGCTGATCAGCACGAGGCTGCGCAAGAAGACGAAACCCTCGAACTGACAGCGGAAGATATTGATCCGTCTTTTGAATCGGGAGAGGTGGTCGCGCCGCAACCGGTTGAGCTGAAAGCACCGGAAACTGAGAATTTCGACATTGCCGAAGTGGGTGCCGCCGAACTCGATGACAGCGCGACGCTTGCAGACTGGCTCTCGGCCGCGCGCAGCAGCGCCGACGATGCTGCCCATTGTGAACAGCGCAGCCGAGTGGCTCTCTATGCCGCGATTGGCCGGGCCTATGACTTCTATCTGATGACGGAAACCCATCCCGAAGACTATCAGGCGCTGCTCGAAGATTCCGGTCTGACCGCGCAGGAACGCGCGCCGATGACACCGATCGTCAAACTTGTTTTCGGCACGAATTATGACAAGACCCGCCTGACCGAATATGCTTCTGCTCTGCGTTTTGCGGACAGCAACGGCATCGGCAAGGGTGAATTTGCCGGTTTCCTTGAAAAGCATGAAGGCGGTCTGAAAGCCGTTGTCCAGGCCGAGCGGGATACCCGCAAGCCAGCTGGCTTGCGCTCTGATGATGAATCGCGCCATGATGCGATGCTGGATCGCCTGCGGTCCGCTCCGACCCGCGAGCTGAGTGACATTGAGGCCGGTGATGCGGAATTTGTCGTGCTGGTTGCCCGGCGGGATGATGATGGCAAGCTCGCCATTGTTGGCCCTGTCACAGGCGATGCCAAACTGACCGACAAGGTCCTGTCCAAAACCCGAGTCTGAACGATCCCACTCCCAACTGGTTGCATATGTAACCAAAATATCACGGTCCCGTGCCGATCGGCTGCCTCATGGCATGCCCGGTGCAATCATCTATTGAGCAAATGATCGAACAGGCCCATAGACGACACGTCTGGACGGGCTTATCCATCCGCAATGTTCTGTTGGGGAACTGTAATGGCGAGCGGCAAACGATCCGGGGGGCGGAAATCCGCTTCCAGGAAACACAGCAATCTGGAAATCAGCCTTGCGACCGCATTCCGGGACAGCGCGTTGCCCGGCGAAAATACCGGTTTTGATGACGAGGCCTGCATGGAGGCTGTGCGTTTTGTCCTGGATGCCGGCTCGCAGCGCGATGGTTCCGAGACCAGACTGCTGCTGGAAAGCATCGCAACGTCCAAGGAAAGTCGGCATTTGCGGCTCGCGATCATCAATGATGACATGCCGTTTCTGGTCGATTCGGTCTGCGCCACGATTGCAGGTTTTGGTCTGGGCATCGAGCGCCTTATTCATCCCGTTGTCGGGGTAAAGCGGGATGCCAAGGGCCAGCTCAAGGACATATTGTCGACCAGTACCAAAGCGGATAAGCGCGAGTCGGTCATTTACATCGAACTGGAGCGGACAGACGCGAAAACCCGCCGGGCGCTGCAATCTGCCCTTGATGACAATCTCAAGGACGTGGCCGCAGCTGTCTCTGACTGGCTGAAATTACAGATTGTTCTCGGCGACAATGCAGACAGCCTGCCCGACAGCGAAGGCACGACATTGCTGCGCTGGTTTCTCGACCGGAATCTGACTTTGCTCGGCCATGAAATCATCGATCAGAAAGGGCAGCGGTCGGCGCGGCTGGGTCTGGCGCGTATGCGGTCCAAGCCGGTCCTTTCCCGGGAAAGCCAGAAACGCGCGTTTCGCTGGTTTGAACAGGGTGGCAACACGCCGCTGGTGATCAAGTCCAACCAGATTTCCACGGTCCACCGCCAGGTGCTGATGGATCTGGTGATCGTACCGGTGCGGGAAAACGGGAAGATTGTCAGTCTGTCCATTCTCGCCGGCCTGTGGACCAGTGCGGCGCTTGCCGCCTCGCCCGAAAATGTCCCCGTTTTGCGTTCGCAAATGGTTCAGCTGTTTGACAAGTTCGGCTTTGCCGAGGCCGGCCATGCCGGAAAATCGCTGACACATGCGCTGACCAGCCTGCCCCATGATTTGCTGATTACCTTCCCGCAAAAGGACATCGAAAAGCTCGCGCTCATCATGATGTCGCTGCTCGACCGGCCGCGACCGAAACTGCACAGCATTATCTCTCCGCTGGCCCGGCATCTGTTCGTCTTCGTCTGGCTGCCCCGTGAGCAGCTGTCCACCGAGCGGCGGCGTAATGTCGAGGACATGCTGACCGAAGCCACGGGCGCGAAAATCCTCGGCTGGTCCAACTCGCTGGAAGAAGGCGGTGTTTCCGCTCTCCGGTACACGCTCGACATGGGCCGGGACGGACGGATCCCCGACCCCGAGGAGCTCGACCGGCAGCTGGAAAACATGGTCCGCGGCTGGCGACCGAAAGTGGAGCATGTCCTGCGCGAGCTCGGGCAGGAAAACCGCTCGGTGATTTTGGCTCAACGCTACGCCGACTGTTTCCCCGGCGCCTATCAGACCACCTATGGCGCGAGCGAGGCTGCAAAGGACATCTTGCGCCTGTTCAGTCTGGAATGGGGTCAGCAGAAATCGACCCGGCTTTACCGGCTCGACAGCGATCCCGATCAGCTGCTGCGATTGAAAATATACTATATCGGCGGCGCCTTGCCGCTTTCCGACGCTGTCCCTGTGCTCGAAAATTTCGGGTTTTCGGTGCTCGACGGGGTCCCGACGCCGCTGGATGAGGGCAGGCTCGGTTATATCCATGATTTCAAGCTGGAAATGCACGGCAATGCCGATTTCGACGACCTGATAGGACGGGCCGAGGAGATCGAACGCGCGATTACCAGCGTGCTCGAAGGCGAGGCAGAAAATGATGCGTTCAACCAGCTGATCACCACGGTCGGCATGGATGCCAGCGCCACCGTGTGGATCCGCGCCTGGTTTCGTTATTTGCGCCAGATCGGTATCAGCTACGGTCTTGCCACTATTGTCGAGGCGCTGGTCGAAGCACCCGACGTGACACGCGGCATGATTGCGCTGTTTCGCAGCCTGCACGACCCACTCTTTGACGGCGATCGCGACGCTGCGGCCAAGAAAAGTGCAAAAGCCGTCGAAAACGCACTGGTGAAGGTGCAGAGCATTGATGATGACCGGATATTGCGCCTCTTCCGTTCGGTCATTGACGCGATCTTGCGGACCAATGCCTTTGCGCATCTGCCGGGCGAAGCCCTGGTGTTCAAGATTGAGAGTGCGCGCATACCCGATCTGCCAAATCCGGTGCCTTGGCGGGAAATGTTCGTCTACAGCCCGCGCGTCGAAGGCATTCATTTGCGTTCGGGGCCGGTTGCGCGCGGAGGCCTGCGCTGGTCTGATCGTCGCGACGATTTCCGGACGGAAATTCTGGGCCTGATGAAAGCCCAGCGAGTCAAAAATGCGGTCATCGTGCCGACCGGTGCGAAAGGCGGATTCTACGCCAAGCAACTGCCATCAGGGGACGACCGGGATGCGTGGCTTGCAGAGGGTGTCGCAGCCTACAAGATCTTCATTGGCGCGCTGCTCTCGATCACCGACAATATTGTCGACGGCAAAATCGTTCCGCCCGGCAATGTCGTGCGCCGGGATGCCGATGATCCCTATTTTGTGGTTGCGGCTGACAAGGGCACAGCGACATTTTCCGACATTGCCAACCAGATCGCGATCGATCGCAATTTCTGGCTGGGCGACGCCTTCGCCAGTGGTGGCAGCAACGGCTATGATCACAAGGTCATGGGGATCACGGCCCGCGGCGCCTGGGTATCGGTTCAGCGGCACTTTGCCGAAATGGGCATTGATGTGCAGAGCGAGCCAGTGAATGTTGTCGGCGTGGGCGACATGTCTGGCGACGTGTTTGGCAACGGCATGCTGCTTTCGAAGACGCTGCGTCTGCAGGCCGCGTTTGATCACCGTCATATCTTCATCGATCCCGATCCTGACCCGGCAAAAAGCTGGAAGGAACGCAAGCGGCTGTTCGACTTGCCGCGTTCGAGCTGGGAAGATTATGACAGTTCGCTGATTTCCAAAGGCGGCGGCGTGTTCTCCCGGCACAGCAAGACCATCAAGATCACGAAAGAAATCGGCGCATTGCTGGGACTGGACCCGGCAGCGGAAACCACGCCTTCCAGGCTGATGACCGCCATCCTGTCCAGTAATGCTGATCTGCTCTGGTTCGGCGGCATCGGAACCTATGTGAAAGCGGCATCGGAAAACCATGTCGAGGTCGGGGACCCGTCCAACGACATGATCCGGGTTAACGCAGAACAGCTTCACGTGAAAGTCGTCGGCGAGGGCGCCAATTTGGGGATTACCCAGGCCGCTCGAATCCGGTTCGCCGAAAAAGGCGGCCGGATAAATACCGACTTTATTGATAACAGTGCGGGCGTGGACTGTTCGGATAATGAGGTGAATATCAAGATCGCGCTCAATACTGAGCTCGCCGCCGGAATCCTCAAACCCGAGGCGCGGAACAAGTTGCTCGAGGCGATGACCGACGAAGTTGGCGCATTGGTGCTCGAAGACAACCGGCTGCAGGCGCTGGGACTGTCCGTCGCAGAGATGGGCGGCCGAAAAACACTGCCCTCCTACGTCCGTCTGATCGACCAGTTTGAGGAACAGGGCCAGCTCAACCGCGAAGTCGAGGGACTGGCGAGCAACGAGGATCTGATTCGCCGCGGCGAGGAAAAACGCGGCCTTTACCGGCCGGAACTGGCGGTGCTGTTTTCGACTGCCAAGCTTGCTCTGCAAGCGGCCATTGAAGAGGATGATCTGGCGACGGATCCCGGCCTCGACAACGAGATGATGGGAGCCTTTCCATCGGCCATGCAGAAAAAGCACGGCCAGGCGATATTGAACCACCAGCTGCGCAAGGAGATCATTGCCACCAAACTCGCAAACCGGATGATCAACCGGATGGGGCTGATCGATCCGTTCGAGCTGGCCGAAGAAGAAGGCTGTTCGCTCGGGGAAGTCGCGCGCGCCTTCGTCATGGCGGAACGCCTGTTCGATGCCGACAGCCTCTGGACCATGCTGGAAGAGGCGGATATTGGCGAAGATATCCGGCTGCTGCTGTTTGACCGGCTGGCCTATGTCTTGCGCACCCATATGGCAGATTTGATGCGGCTTGGATTGTCCGACAACCGGATAGACGAAACCGTTGCCATGCTGTCGCCGGGGATCACCGCGCTGGATGCAGCTGTTGACCAGCTGATTTCGGAAGAAGGCCGGGTCCAGGCCGTCAAACATACCGCGTCACTGATCGAGTCCGGTGCCACCCCCGAAATTGCGGACAAGATCGCCAATATCTACAAGAATGACGGTGCGACTGGCATTGCCTATCTGGCGCATCAGCGCGAAATTGATGCCGTTCCGGTGGCCGCAGCCTTTACCAGGCTGGGTAGCTTGCTGGGGCTCGACTGGGCCCAGATGACGGCGACCCGGATCAACCCGTCCGATCCATGGGACCGGTTGCTGGTCTCTGGCCTTGCCCGCGATTTCCAGCAAATGCGCCTGGACTTCCTGCGCCGGGCGCGGGGCAAGGACATGGACCAGTTTGTCGACAGCTGGGCAGAAAAAAATGGCGAACGGGTGCCGCAGTTCCGCCAGATCATCGACCGCGCCCAACTGATGGCCCGGCCGTCCATTTCGATGCTCGCGCAAATTGCCAGCCAGGCAAGGATTTTGCTCACACGCTAGACGCTTGCGAAATGGCTCAGATCCAGTATCCGAGCGTGTGCAACGATACGCCAACCAGTCCGCCAACCAGCGTGCCGTTGACCCGGATATACTGGAGATCCCGGCCGACCGCATTCTCGACCCGGTCAGTAATCGTCTGGGCATCCCAGCCATGTATCGTTTCTGACACCAGCTTGACGATATTGTCGCCATAGCTCGCCACGACACCGGCCACCGCGCGGCGGGCGAAGCGGTTGAGCTGGCGATTGAGGATCGGGTCCTGCTGCAGGCTGCTGCCCAGCTGCATCAGCGCATCGCCGAAATGCCCGGCCATCGCAGCATCGGGATCGCGTGAAGCCTTGAGCAGCGCGTTGCGGCCATTCTCCCAGATTCCGTCAATCCAGTTGGCAATGGCGGGATTCTCGATCATTTCCAGTTTCCACTGGTTGATCCGCTCGCGCAATTCGGGATCGGTTTTCAGCTCGCGCGCAAGCTCGGCCAGCGCCTCTTCCGACTTTGTCCGCACCGGATGATCCGGATCCGAGGCCATGTCTGCGAGCAATTTGTAGAGACCGTCGACAACTTCATTGGCCAGCCGGTCATCCAGTCCGGTCCAGCGCATCACGGTATTGGCCCGGTCGAACACGACGGCGCGGATCACATATTCGTTCGCATCGAGCGTCCGGTAGGCCCATTTGATCGTCGAATCGATCAGCGGTCCATGCCGGTTTTCCTTCATCACGACTTCGAGAATCTGTCCCAGCGGCGTCGCCAGATCGAGATCTCTTGCCTGTGACTTTACTGCGCCCTTGAACATGCTGCCGAGGCGGTCCTGGTCGAGTGAGGCGATGATATCACCGATCAGACGCGAGGCGCCCATTTTCAACCGGCCTTCTCCGCCGCTGGGGGATTTCAGAAAACGCCCGACGCCGCCGGCCAGATCGACACCATGCATCCGCTGTGCGACGATTCGGGTGATCAGGAAATTGCTCTTCAGAAAATTGGCAAGCGTATTGCCGATCCGGTCCTTGTTGCGGGGGATGATGGCGGTGTGGGGGATCGGAATGCCCATCGGATGCCGGAACAGGGCGGTGACGGCGAACCAGTCGGCCAGCCCGCCGACCATTGCGGCTTCGGCAAAAGCCCGGACGAAGCCAATTGCAGGATGGACAGGCTCCCAGGACTTGGCGGTGAAATAGATGATCGCCATCAGAACGAGCAGTCCGGTCGCGATGATTTTCATGTCGCGACCGGCATTGTTCGTTTCGAGACCGGCCTGGCCCGCAGCGCCGCCGTTACCGGGCGCCAATGTCGATGATAACGGCTTCACTCGGCTGGCTGAACCTCGCCATCAGGACGGTCATGCCGGTCGTCACCGGGCTTGTAGGTCAGCATCTTCTTGCGCAGCCACGGTCCGGCCCGTCGTTCAAATCCGTCCGCGAGACTGAAGCCGGCGGGAACGATGACCAGGGTCAGCATGGTTGAAACGATCAGGCCGCCAATCACCACCGTGCCCATGGGTGCACGCCACGCGCCGTCGCCGGACAGCGACAGGGCGGTCGGAACCATGCCGGCGGTCATGGCAACTGTCGTCATGACAATCGGCTGGGCGCGCTTGTGCCCGGCATCCATGATCGCCTCGAATTGCGGCACGCCATTTTTCATTTCCTCGATCGCGAAATCGATCAGCAGAATGGAGTTTTTACTGACAATGCCCAGCAGCATCAGCACTCCGATCAGAACCGGCATCGACACAGGTTGCCCGAACGCCCAGACCAGCAGGATCCCGCCAAGCGGCGCGAGAGCCAGCGACCCCATGTTCACCAGCGGAGACATGAGCCGCTTGTAAAGCAGGACAAGGGTCGCAAAGACCAGCAGGATCCCGGCGATCAGGGCGATGACGAAATTGACCGCCAGTTCCTGTTGCCACTCATCTTCGCCAAAGGCTTCGTTGGATACGCCGGTTGGCAGATTCTTCATCACTTCGGTATCGAATATTGCCTGCATCGCGTCGCCCTTGACCACATCGGGAGCAAGATCGGCACCGACAAAGGTCCGGCGATTCTGATTGTAGCGCTGGATCGCGGTCGGCCCCGACCCGAAGCTGACCTTGGCGACGCGGCTGAGCGGTACAGTGCCGCCAGCAGCGATTGGAATCGGCAGGTTTTCGAGCGTTGTCAGATCGGTACGCGATTCTTCCGGCAGCATGACCCGGATCGGGATCTGGCGATCCGAAAGCGAGAATTTCGCAGCATTCTGATCAATTTCACCCAGGGTTGCAATGCGGATGGTCTGGCTCAGCGAGGCCGTGGTGACTCCCAGTTTTGAAGCCAGATCCATATAGGGCGTAATGATGATTTCCGGACGGCTCAGGTCGGCGGCGATACGCGGCGCGCGCACCAGATCAATGCCCTTCATTTCCTCGACAAGCTTCGCGGCAGTGCCATCGAGCAATACCGGATCCGACCCGGTGAGCATGATCGAGATATCGCGCCCGGTTCCGCCGCCACCGCTCTGCGACTGGAAGGAGATGCGGGCATCAGGAATTTTCTGCAGTTCCGGCAGCATGCTCCGTTCAAACTCGATCGACGTCTTGTCGCGTTCTTCCCTGTAGTTGACGAACACGGTCGCGTTGGTTTCGCGAACACGAGTCAGTGCGCGCTCGACTTCCGGCTGCGCGTACATCAGCTCGGACACCTGATCGGCAATTTTCTCGGTCTGCTCGAGCGTCGTACCCGGCACCACCTCGATCTGGACCCGGCTGCTATTCTCGTTGATCGTCGGCTGGAACTGCGCAGGGGTGATGGCAAACAGGATCACGGTGACGATGAAGGACAGCAAACCCATTGCCAGAACCCAGATCCTGTGATCGTAGGTGCGTGCCCGGAAACGACCGATGCGATAGGCATACCATTTGGCAAATTGGCCACCGAACCAGTTGACAATAGTCCAAATAATCCATGCCGCGACGCCGGTAATGACGAGCGCGACACCGAGGCCGATGGCCATTCCGACCATCGCGACCAAAAACTCGCTCGGGACCCATTCGATGACCAAGCTATAAAATTCCGTTCCAACCTTGAAGGTCAAGCCGCAAAAGGCCGCCACAAATAGCGCGAAGAGGCCTATTCCAAGGAGATATTGCCACCAGGCGGCCTTCGCCGGCGTCAGCTGCTCACGATATTTGTCCGCATCCGAACGATCCAGTGACCAGTCCAGCAGTTTCAGATAGCGATCCATCCACTTGCCTTCGCCATGTTCGGCATGGCCCTTGGCTTCGAGGAAATAGGCCGCAACCATCGGCGTTATCATCCGCGCCACCGCGAGGCTCATCAGAACCGATACGACGACCGTGATCCCGAAATTCTTGAAAAACTGACCCGAGATACCGGGCATCAGGCCGACCGGCAGGAACACCGCGACAATACCGAAAGAGGTCGCGACAACGGCAAGACCGATTTCGTCGGCCGCATCAATCGATGCCTGATAGGCGGACTTGCCCATGCGCATGTGGCGGACGATATTCTCGATCTCCACAATCGCATCATCGACCAGCACTCCGGCCACCAGCCCGAGTGCAAGCAGTGACAGGAAATTCAGATTGAACCCCAGCAGATCCATGAACCAGAAGGTCGGGATGGCCGAGAGCGGAATGGCAATCGCCGAAATCACCGTGGCGCGCCAGTCGCGCAGGAACAGGAAGACGACCACGACGGCGAGCAGGGCGCCCTCGATCATCGCCAGCATCGAGCTTTTATACTGGCTCTTGGTATAGTCGACACTGGTGCCGAGCTGAATGAACTCAATCCCGGGATTTTCTTCCTCGATCTTGTTCATGATCTCGACGGCTTCGTCATAGATGGTGACGTCGGATGAATTGCGTGCCCGGGTCATCGAGAAGTTGACGACTTCGACACCGCGCACCTTGCTGATCGAGCTGCGTTCGCCGAAGGAGTCGCTGACATCGGCCACATCGGCCAGTTTGATCGTCTGGCCGTTGCGCAGGGAAATCTGCGTCTGGGAAAGCGCATAGGCATCATCCGCATTGCCGAGCACTCGCACCGACTGGCGCGTTCCGCCAACTTCAGCTCGCCCGCCGGCCGCGTTGATGTTCACCTGGCGCAGCGTAGTGTTGATCTGGTTTGCCGTGACGCCCAGCGCCTGCATCCGTTCGGGCCGCAAAATGACGCGGATTTCGCGGTCGACACCGCCGAACCGGTCGACCTCGGCCATGCCGTTTACAGTCAGCAGCCGCTTCGCCACCGTATCGTCAACGAACCAGCTCAGCTGTTCCACTGTCATATCGTCGGCCTTTACCGCGAAATAGGCGATCGGGCCGCCCGCGACGTCGACTTTGGCGATCTGTGGCTCGAGAATACCGTCGGGCAGCGAGCCTCTGGCCTGATCAACCGCATTTTTGACTTCGTTCACAGCGACATTGGGATCCTCGCCAATCTCGAATTCCACAAAGGTCCGGCTGCTGCCCTCGCTGGCGGTCGAACTGATATTTTTCACACCGCTGATCGCGCGCACGGCAGCTTCAATCCGCTGCGTGATCTGGTTCTCGATCTCGGTCGGCGCTGCCCCGGGCTGGGCGATGGTCACACGGACGGCCGGAAACTCGACATCCGGATTGTTGACCACATCCATGCGGTTGAAGCTCAGGATCCCGGCAAAAAGCAGGCCGGCAAACAGAACCAGCGGCACCACCGGATTACGTGTGGACCATGCGGAGATATTGCGGAGGTTCATCGATATTGCCTCATGGGATCAAATGCGAACTGACGCGCCAAGCGGTCAATTGCTGGAGTCTTCCTCCTGCAGTCTGGGAGTGATGGTCTCGCCGGGGCTCAGGAAGCCACCCGCCCGCAATACCACGCGTTCGGTGCCATCGAGCCCGGATGTGATGGACAGACCGGCACTGGACACCGCACCCACCTCGACATCCCGGCGCTCTGCCTTGTTGTCCTGGCCAACAATATAGACAAATGCGCCATTGCTGTCGTTCAGGACCGCAGATTCCGGCAAAACAGCCGCTTCACCGGAACCGCTGCGAATGCGCGCGCTGGCAAAACCGCCGGGCCGGAGAGCTGCATCATAGCCCAGCGCAATGCGCGCCGTACCCTGACGGGACTGGGGATCGATCACGGGAGATACCTGCCAGATCTGGCCTTCGAGAACCTTGTCAGTCCCCACCGGAGTGACTTCGGTCACCGTTCCGACGCTGACATTCGCCAGATCCGACTCGCCCAGCTGTGCCTGCAATTCCATTTCGCCATTCTGGGCGAGGCGGAACAGCATGCCGCTGCCCTGGGTCACAGTCTGTCCGGGTTCAATATTGCGTTCCAGAACGAAGCCGCCTTTTGGTGCGACAATGTTGAGACGGCTGTTTCGCGCCCGGGTCTCATTCAATTGCGCCTCGGCCACACGCAGCCGCGCGGCTTGCGCGTCGCGAGTCGCGGTGAGACGGTCAATATCCGCTTTCGAGATAAATCCCCGCTCGACCAGCTTGGCTGCCCGGTCGAGATTGGACTGGGCGAGATCGAGATCCGCACGCGCAACACCTACTGAGGCCGACAGGCCGGCGGCCTGCTGGCTCTGTACCGAGCGGTCAATACTGGCCATGATCTGACCCGGTTTGACCCAGTCTCCGGCATCAACAAAAACACTGGTCACGCGGCCGCCTTCACCGACGACACCGACCGGAATCTCCCGGCGTGCGGCCAGTGTGCCGGTTGCGTTGATCGTCCGGACGACAGACTTCTTGCCGGGTACGGCAACTGTCACGACCGGGGCTTGTGTCGCGCTGGCATCGGCTTCAGCGGCGCCGCTTCCGAACATCGACCACAGGCCGAGTGCGACGGCGATGACCAGAATAGCTACACCTGCAATGATCAGCAGCCGGCGGTTGCGGTCGGCATTGACCGGTTCGCCTATTGTCGAACCCGTCATGTCTTCGCTGGGGATGGTTGATTCATAGTTCATGTTTATTCTCTTGCGCAGGGCTCTTACCGTGTTTTTGCCTGGCGATATAGTCAGGAAACAACAAAAACAGGGGAAATACCCGATATTTCTGGCAGCTGTATTAGATCAATAAATCACCCACGACAAGCCCGATCATCCGTCGCGACTGGAAATTCCCGTGATTTGGCAAAGTCCATTCACCACAAACGCCGGTTTGACGCCGATTTTGCGCCAGTCTGAACAGAGAAAGGCCGGCTGTCCTGCCGGCCTTTCCTGCTGTCCAAAATATCAACCCTGATTGTCGGGTTTACCGAATTTTTCCGCGTTTGATCAGGTTGACGATCCCGAGCAGAACCACGGCTCCGCCGAAAGCGACTGCCAGTGTGATCGGATTAAACGGCGCATCGCGCAGATTCTGGGTGCCGCCGGTAAAAAAGCTGAACAGCCAGCCACCGAGCATCGACCCGACACAACCGACGATGACATTGGCAAAAATTCCCATCGATGCATCACGGCCCATCACCATGCTGGCCAGCCAGCCGATGATTCCGCCCATGACCAGCGCAATGATAAATGTAATCATGTAATTCCTCCACCATAGAATGGCATGTTTGCCATGCCGGATGTCGGGAAACTAGCACAGAGTGCAAGGTCTTGGAACCAGACAAAAAAAGACCCCGGATCAGCTCCGGGGTCTCTGGAAATTATCTGCTGCTGCGAACAGCGGCGCTGCGCTGCAGCCTAGTATTTTTGCTGACGCTCGTAGAGGTCGCGATAATGCTGGATCCGGGTGACCCGCAGCCCAGGCATGCCGGACCGGTCAACGGCGCGCTGCCAGGATGCAAATTCTTCGAGAGACAGATTATAACGGTCGCATACTTCGTCTACCGTCAGCAGTCCGCCATTCACGGCTGCTACCACTTCGGCCTTGCGACGCACGACCCAGCGTGTCGTTCCCGCAGCCGGCAAGTCGTCAATTGTCAGCGGTTCGCCCAGTGGGCCGACAACTTGTGCTGGTTTAATCTTCTGGTTCTCAATCATACTGTCCTCAATCATGCCTTTCAGCATTTGCTCTCTGTCCGACTATTACGCAGCCTAGACGCGGAGCTTTTCAATCTACTAAACTACCAAGGTAAACAGCCTGTTCATCATTGTGCTTTCCACAAAAATGAACGCAGCTCACCCGGCCGAATCCCCGTCCACCAGGTCAGGTCTGAAGTGACCCGTGGCAAAGATTCTGTCCCCATTTTCTTTCGCACCCTGCGAGCGGCTTTCACCGGCAAAGAACTTGATACGTTCCTCCCTCTGGGCTTCCGGAACATCGGTCCGGATCCCGGCGACAGGATCACGCCCCGTTGCCATCGCCCTGGACGTTATCGAATCCGACTGGCGCCGGACCGCACATGTGATCAGCGATTCCAGATCGCTGACCAGATCTGCATCGGCATCCATTGCCGACAGGTCCAGATCCTTGTGAGGGAAATTCATATCCATGAACCATGGTCTAGCAGCCAAGGTATAAACTTGCGTAAAAGACCTGTTCACGGGCTCTTAGGACTGGTTAAGCAAAGGTTCCTTGCAAAGACCGGTTCCGTCCCAATATGAACCACTATCGAAGTTTTCCGCAGATATTTGCGCAACAGTAGCGTGAATGGCGGATCGTCGCTAAGGCACATCGGGATATGGAAGATCGAATCAGCAATAATTTTCAGCTCGGCTCTGACAATGGCGGGGACCTGAGCGGCAAGCGGATTGTCGTGGCCATGTCCGGCGGTGTCGATTCGAGCGTCGTTGCGGCTTTGGCCGCACGGACAGGTGCGGAAACCATCGGCATCACTCTCCAGCTTTATGATCATGGCGAAGCCGTGGGTCGGGCCGGAAGCTGCTGTGCCGGTCAGGACATTCGCGACGCCCGGGCGGTTGCCGAAAAGCTGGGCATCGCCCATTATGTATTCGACCACGCCAGCCGTTTCCAGGAATCGGTGATGGATGTCTTCGCCGACGAATATATGGCAGGACGGACACCGATCCCCTGCGTCCAGTGCAATATGGGTGTGAAATTTACCGATCTGCTCAACCTGTCACGGGAACTGGGCGCGGATTGTCTGGCGACCGGGCACTATGTCCGGCGCGTCATGGGGAATGACGGGGCCGAACTGCACCGGGCGATGGATCCGGCGCGAGACCAGAGTTATTTTCTCTTTGCCACGACGCAGGAGCAGCTCGACTATTTGCGCTTCCCGCTGGGTGATCTCCCCAAGCCGCAAGTTCGGGAAATTGCGGAGGAAATGGGGCTGGCGGTGGCGTTCAAGCCGGACAGTCAGGATATCTGCTTCGTGCCCGACGGGGATTATGCCAAGGTGGTGCGCAAATTGCGGCCGGAAGCCGATGATGATGGAGAGATCATCCATGTCGACGGTCAGCTCATGGGCCGGCACAAGGGTCTGATCCATTATACGGTCGGGCAGCGCAAGGGTCTCGAAATTGGCGGGCAGGCGGAGCCACTCTATGTCGTGCGACTGGAACCGGAAACCCGGCGGGTAATCGTTGGGCCGAAACAGGCGCTGGCCGTGGCTTCGGCAAAACTGCGGGACATCAACTGGATTGGCGGAGATTTTACCGGACCGATGCGGGTCAAGGTCCGTTCGATGGCCAAACCGACGCACGCCCGGCTTGAAGATGGCAAGCTGCAGTTTCACAATCCGGAATATGGTGTGGCGCCTGGCCAGGCCGCAGTCTTCTATAACAAGGACCGGGTTCTGGGCGGTGGCTGGATTGAAAGCACCGGTGCGATGTCCCAGCAGTGGCTGGCCGCTGCGACCGGCTGAACCGGCTAGTCGACGTCGAGTTTGACCCTGTCGGCCATCACGCAGCCCCAGCCTTCACGAAATTCTGCAGTCGCGGATGACAGCAGCGGTACCGAGGCCGTGACCTGCCTGCTTTCATCGTCCACTGACAGTCCGATCAGCTCCATGCCTGGCTCGAAATCCTTGCGGCAGTCGCCGATGTCCCGGCCGCCAATA
Organism: Pseudomonadota bacterium; assembly: GCA_039815115.1. GTDB lineage: Bacteria > Pseudomonadota > Alphaproteobacteria > Sphingomonadales > Sphingomonadaceae > Parasphingorhabdus. Next base: position 18,151 of record JBCBZY010000001.1, read on the forward strand.
TAGTGGCAGGAACAAGCTACCCGCGCGCCATAGGCGGTCCCAACAGCCAGCTGACCCTTGATGAAATTATAATTCCACGCGAATACCGCGCCCAAAATCACGAGAAACAGGATCAGGACATAGCCTGCGATACGCAGCTTGCTGGTTGATGTCGGAGAATCTTTTTTTGCTGTTGCCATCGGTGTCCCTATTGGTGCAACCACCGCGCATGTACAAGATGAAATTGTCAGCCATCGCCGCCCTGTCTTTGCTGCTTGCGGGATGCGGATCCAGCGATGCCGGAGAGGCCCCGCCACCGAAAACCGCCGAGGAACTGGCCTATATTTCGAATGCCAGCCCGGTTGACAAGGCCGAGCTGGACCGCGCGATCTCGCCGCTGTTCGAGGATCCGGCGATGGCAGAGACCCGGGCGTTTCTGATCATGCATCGCGGAGAAGTGATCGCTGAACGCTATGGTGAGGGATATGACGAGGATACGCGGTTTATCAGCTGGTCGATGGCGAAATCCATCACGGCGGCCTTGCTCGGCTTCATGGTCAGCGACGGGCGGTTGGTTCTGGATGATCCCGCCCCGGTACCTGCCTGGCAGCGACCGGGAGACCCGCGCGGGGAAATCACTCTGCGTCACCTGATTCACATGTCGTCGGGGCTGGACCATACGGAAAGCGGTCCGGAAGGCGGCAAGACCATTTTCGAGGCCGACACGCAGCGGATGCTGTTTCTCGACGGGGCAGATGATATGGCCGCCTATGCCGAGGCGCGCACGATGGAAGCGCAGCCGGGCGAGAAATTTGAATATAGCACGGCGACCAGTGTCATCCTTTCGGACATTATCACCCGCACCTTGACCGACAGTACCGATCCCAAGGTTCGGCGCGACGCGACCATGCGTTTCATTCGCGGCCGCCTTCTGGAGCCGCTGGGGATGGAGAGCACCTTTGTCGAATTTGACGCCCATGGCACAATGGTCGGCGGCAGCATCGTCCAGGCCACTGCCCGGGATTATGCAAAATTCGGCGAATTTCTGCGCCATAACGGGGCGAAAAAAGGATCACAGCATCTACCGGTCAGCTGGGTCCGGTTCATGAAGACCTCGTCCCCCAATGATCCCGCTTATGGCGGTCATATCTGGCTGAACAAGAAACGTCCCGAAGGTCGCAATCAGGTGCTGTTCCCGGACAAGGGCCCGGAGACGATTTTCGGGGCACTGGGTCATTTGGGTCAGCAGATCGTCGTCTCGCCTGATCAGAAACTGACGGTGGTGCGGCTCGGCAAGACACAGGATGATGTCCTGCGCCCGATGAGCGATCAGATCGGGAATATCATGGCGCTGTTTCCGGTGGAGAGTTAAAGCCGGAACAGGCCCTCGATAACCGTCACGCATTTCCCGCCCAGCCAGGCCTTGTCACCATCGAGACGGCAATCGACATATCCGCCACGCTGACTGGCCTGAAATGCGGTGAAGCTCTCCCGACTCAGCTGTTTGGCCCAGAATGGCGTCAGTACGGCATGGGCAGACCCGGTGACGCTGTCTTCATCAACGCCTGCGCCGGGAACGAACACGCGGCTCATTACATCAGTATCCTTGCCGGGAGCGGTGCAGATATATTGTTCGTTGCCGCGCAGCGCCAGTTCCTTCAGGTCCGGCTTGAGCGCCAGCACCTCGTCGGCCGTGGCATAGCGCAACACATTGTAGCGCCCTTCGTGGAACTGGGTTTCTACCGGACTACCCCCGATCAGCGATACAATTTCCGGCATGTCCTTCGGCGCTGGCGCATAGGCCGGAAGTTCCAGTGCGTAACCCCCGTCGTCGCGGGTCATCGTCAAAATGCCGGCCTGACGGGTCCGGAACGTCACCCGGTCGCGGTCGGGATCCTGCGACAAAATGATATGCCCGCTGGCCAGCGTGGCGTGGCCGCACAAGGCAATCTCCACCGTCGGAGTGAACCAGCGCAATTCATAGTCCGCCTGGCCGGTTTCGTCGGGCAGGTAAAAGGCCGTCTCGGCGAAATTATTCTCTTCCCCAATCGCCTGCAGGACATCATCGTCCAGCCAGCTTTCCAGCGGCATGACCGCCGCTTGATTGCCGGAAAAGGGCCGCTCGGCAAAAGCATCCACATGAAAATAGGGGAGCGTGCGATTCTCGGTCATGGGTAAAGCAATCCTTCTGTCCACTGGCCGTTTTCGCGAACCAGTACGCGCCTTTCGTGAAGGCGATGCTCGCGATCCTGCCAGAATTCGAACCGGTGCGGTTCCAGCCGGTAACCTGACCAGTGTGGCGGGCGCGGGACATCCCCGCCAGCAAATTTTGCTTTCATCGCATCAAATCTCGCTTCGAAGGTTTCGCGGCGATCGAGCGGCCGGGACTGGTCAGAAGCCCAGGCGCCCAGCTGCGAATCCCGGCTTCGAGTTGCGAAATAGGCATCGGCGACATCCGGTGCCACCGTCGACAAGGAGCCTTCGATGCGGATTTGCCGTCGCCGGCTTTTCCAGTGGAACAGGATTGCCGCTTTCGGGTTTTGCGCGATGTCGTCGGCTTTGCGGCTTTGCTGGTTGGTGTAGAAAACAAATCCATCCGGACCATGGCCTTTGAGCAATACCATGCGCGCCGCCGGCTGCCCGCTCGCATCGGCTGTAGCGATCGTCATCGCATTGCTGTCATTGAGTTCGGTTTCCCGCGCTTCCGCGAACCATGTGTCGAACAGGGCAAAAGGATCAGTCATGAACTGCGATCTATCAGGGACCTTCCGGGCAGGAAAGCGGTTTCGGCAAGCGGTGAGCAGAAGCCTAAAAAAGCAGCAACTTTTGCCGTCTTGAGTTCCTGATAAGCCCAATTTTTGAGTATTTTACCGATGCGTCACAGAGTCAGAACGACAGATCTGGAATTGGGCATGTTTCTGCATTCTCTGGAGGGGCCATGGCTGGAACACCCCTTCTGGCGCTCCCGCTTTCTGCTGACCAGTTCCGATCAGCTGCAGAAGCTTCGCGCGAGCGGCATCGACTGGGCCATGATTGACGATCGCAAGGGCAAGGGGCTTCCCGAAATCGTGCCTGAGGCGATCCCTGAAAAAACGGAATCGGCGCACGTAAAGAAGTCCGGGAGGCGGCGCGAGACACCACAACCCGTGCCGCGACGCAGCAACATCATGCCACCGCCCCAGCCGGAAATTCGCCGATTGTCTGGCCGTGAGCGGGCGAGCGCGGTCCGCAAGGCATCAACGGTGATCAAACATTCCCGCACGGCGGTCATGAGCCTGTTTGACGACGCGCGGCTGGGGAATTCGGTCAAGTCTGAGAAAATGGCGCCGTTAGTCGACAAGATTGCGGATTCGGTTGATATTGACCCGACGATCATCCTCAACATGGCGCGGCTCAAGACCAAGGACGAATATACCTATTTGCACTCGGTGGCGGTGTCCGCGCTGATGATCAATCTCGGGCGCAAGCTCAATGTGCCGGAAGACCAGATACATGACATCGGCATGGCCGGGCTGCTGCACGATGTGGGCAAAACCGCAATTCCTGATGATATTCTCATGAAACCCGGAAAACTGGACGAAGCGGAGTGGACCACGGTGCGCAACCATCCCGAGCGCGGTCACCAGATCCTGTCGGCTTCCGAAGGCGTGTGCGATATCGCGCTGGAAGTCTGCCTCCGTCATCACGAGAAAATGGATGGGACCGGGTATCCCGGGCGACTGTCGGCGGATAATCTCAGCCTCTTCACCCGCATGTCCGCCATTTGTGATGTCTATGATGCCCTGACGTCTCAGCGCGCCTATAATAAACCGCTGTCCGCTTCCCGGGCTCTGGCGAAGATGCAGAGCTGGTCGGGACATTTTGACCAGCTTGTCCTGCGTGATTTTGCCGACAGTCTCGGCATTTTGCCGGCGGGAACGCTGGTCCGGATGGATGAGGACGAACTGGCAGTGGTGATCGGGGAGTCGCCCAAAGACTATGCCGCCCCCATCGTGCGTTGCTTCCATTCCCTCGACACCGGCAAGGCAATCAAACCCAAGGTCATTGATACTGGCCGCAAACGGGCGCGGTCGGTACTGGCAGTCGAGGATCCGGAGGATTTCGGATTTGCCGACTGGTCAGCCATGTCGAAAGATATGCTGGCGATCTAGTGACCTGGGCATGTTGCCGGAAACAGACCGTGGCGGCTCACATTGTTTCCTGCTAGTCCTCCGCGACACAATAGTTGGGGGAAGAGAAATGAACTGGGACCTGATATTTTCGCTGACCAATAGCTGGGCGCTGTTGATGTGGCTGATTCTGGCCTTTGCACCAAGGCGCGAAATTGTCATGAAAGGCATATTTTATGGCGGTGTCGGGTTGCTGTCGCTGACCTACGCCGTGATCATCATTCCGCTGATGACCGGGATGATTGATGGTGGCAGTGGCGGCACGCCGGATTTCAGCACCTTGCAAGGCGTACAGCAGCTCTTGTCGAGTGACGGCGGGGCGACGATCGGCTGGATTCACTATCTGGCATTCGACCTGTTTGTCGGAATCTGGGTGGCCCGCAATGCGGATCAGTACGGCTTTTCACGGATCGTGCAGATCCCGCTGTTGTTCTTCACACTGATGCTCGGCCCCTTTGGACTGACACTTTATTTGCTGCTCCGTGCCACCCGGCACAATAGAGTTGCGGATGCCGTAGTACCTCAGTAAAACACCTGATCGGGGTCAAATGTTGATTCCGGGGGGCACAATTCCAATCTTTAGGGATAAGGAGTTGAAAAAGGGCAGATAATGGCGGATCCATATCAGGCACTGGGCGTTGCCAAAGGCGCGAGCGAGAAAGAGATCAAAAGCGCCTATCGCAAGCTTGCCAAGGAACTGCATCCGGATCGCAACAAGGACAATCCGGCTGCGACCCAACGCTTTTCGGACGTGACCAAGGCTTATGACCTGCTGCTCGACAAGGACAAGCGCGCCCAGTTTGACCGCGGCGAAATAGATGCGGAGGGCAATCCCACTGCACCCTTTGGCTATGGCGGGGGCGCTGGTGGATATGGTGGTGGCGCTGGCAGTCAGCAATTTGATTTCGGCAACAGCGGGGCGGATTTCGGCGACATCTTCGAGGGCCTGTTTGGCGGCGGAGGCGGCCGGTCTTCGCCATTTGGATCCCGACCGCGCAGTGCGCCGCCGCCGAAGGGTGCCAATGTTTCCTACCGGCTGAAGGTCGAATTTGTCGCGGCGGCCACGCTCGACAAGCAGCGCATCACTCTGGAGGATGGCAAGACCATTGATCTCAGTCTGCCGAAAGGTGTCGAGGAAGGCACGCAGATGCGGCTGGCCGGGAAGGGTCGTTCCGGGCCTGGCGGCCATGGCGATGCCCTGGTTACGATCCATATCAATCCGCATCCGTTTTTTGAGCGCGACGGCAATAATGTGAAGCTGGAACTGCCGATCAGCCTGTCCGAGGCCGTGAATGGCGGCAAGGTCAAGGTGCCGACCGTGGATGGCCCCGTCATGCTGTCGATCCCGGCAGGCGTCAGCTCTGGCAAAACCCTGCGGCTCAAGAACAAGGGATTTCATGGCAAGACCGGCGGCCGGGGAGACCAGCTTGTCACCCTTATGATTGCGCTGCCAGAAGAAGATGCTGCGCTCAAGGATTTCGTGTCGAGTTGGAAAAACGCAGATAATCCGCGTTCCTACATGGGCGTTTAGGATTGATAGCGGCCGCGCATGAGTGAAGGTTCGCGTCTTTCCCCGGAAGCACGCCGCAACCAGCTGAAGCGTTCGGATGCAACGGAGCGGGCCGATCCTCCTGGCCGCGCCGCAGAACGTCTGGCGGACGAAAACTGGCCCCGAAAGATGATGACGGTCGCCGAGCGGACGGCGGTTGGTGTCTATACGGACGGTTTCACTTTTGCCGGGAATTTTGCCTATCTTTCGCTGCTCGCGGTCTTTTCTTTTTTCATTGTTGCAGCGGCGATTGCCGGGAGCATTGGCCAGACAGCGGCGGGAGAGGATTTCGTCGCCGCCTTTCTCCAGACGGTGCCGCCTTCAGTCGCCAATGCGCTGCGTGATCCGATCGGGGACGCGATGCATGCCCGAACCGGGCCGCTATTATGGCTCAGCGCGGCTGTGGGTCTCTGGACGACCGCCAGCCTGATCGAGACGATCCGCGAAATATTGCACCGGGCCTATGGCGTCGAAGCCCAGCGCGCCTTCTGGGAATATCGACTGACGTCGGTTGGCCTGATCATCCTGTCGGTATTTTTTGCGATGCTCGCGCTGAGTATGCAATTTGCCTTTTCCGCGCTGATCGAGTTTTTCGGCGCCTATATTCCGCTGGAGCAGATCGATTCCACCTGGTTTTCACTATCCAGCGCCTTGCCATTCCTGATCCTGTTCATCACCCTCTACCTGCTGTTCCGCTTGCTCACGCCCCGGCAATATCGGCACCGTATCTATCCCAAATGGCCCGGCGCGGTGTTCATCAGCAGCTGGTGGCTGACCATTTCCGGTCTATTGCCGCTGTTCCTCAAATATGCGGCCAATTACCAGCTGACTTACGGCAGTCTGGCCGGGGTGATGATCACGTTGATCTTCTTTTACCTGATCGGGCTGGGCATGGTGATCGGATCGGAACTGAACGCAGCGCTGGCGGACAGGCCGGAATATCGCGCACCGTCTGACGGAGCGGACTGAACATATCATTTTCTGGAAAATCAGCTGGCTAGGCGTTATCAGAGCCGCATCTGGATAAAGCAAAGGAATTGGCGATGACAGATCTGATGAAAGGCAAGCGAGGCCTGATCATGGGGCTCGCAAACAACAAGTCGCTCGCCTGGGGGATTGCAAAACAGCTTGCCGAGGCCGGTGCGGAACTGGCCTTTTCCTATCAGGGGGATGCCTTGGCAAAACGCGTGCGGCCGCTTGCTGCCGAGCTCGGGTCGGACTTCCTGATTGATTGCGACGTGTCGGACATGGCGGCGCTCGATACCGCGTTCGAAACCCTGCAATCGCGCTGGGACACACTGGATTTCGTTGTTCATGCGATTGGTTTTTCGGACAAGAGCGAATTGCGCGGCAAATATGTCGACACCAGCCTCGACAATTTTCTGATGACGATGAACATCTCGGCCTACAGCCTGGTGGCGGTGGCCCAGCGCGCGGCGAAGATGATGCCGGATGGCGGCAGCATCGTCACCCTCACCTATTACGGCGCCGAAAAAGTCATACCGCATTATAATGTCATGGGTGTCGCCAAGGCGGCACTGGAAACATCGGTGCAATATCTCGCCAATGATCTGGGGCCCGACAATATCCGGGTCAATGCCATTTCTGCCGGACCGATCAAGACCTTGGCAGCCAGCGGGATTGGCGATTTCCGCTATATCCTGAAGTGGAATGAATATAATTCCCCGCTGCGTCGCAATGTGACGATCGAGGATGTGGGTGGTGCCGGGCTCTATTTCTGTTCCAGCCTGTCGTCTGGCGTGACTGGTGAAACCCACCATGTCGATGGCGGTTATCATGTTGTCGGTATGAAACAGGAAGATGCGCCGGATATCGCCCTGGACTGAGGATCTGCGCCCATTTCGGGTGATGAGCAGTTAGCGGCAGGGCAGAATTTCCGGTAAGCGCTTTGGCTTGACGAATCTCCGCGGAAGCCGCAGTCAGAACCTTCGGAGAATGTGCCCCTTATGGCGCGTTGGGGGATGAATGAGTTTTAACAGCTTTGGTCACATGTTTCGCTTCTCGACATGGGGAGAGAGCCACGGTCCCGCGCTCGGTGCGGTCGTCGACGGCTGCCCGCCGGGAATCGAACTGAGCGAAGCCGATATCCAGCCGTTTCTGGACGCGCGGCGTCCGGGCCAGTCGAAATATACCACCCAGCGCAAGGAGCCGGATCAGGTCCGGATTTTGTCGGGTGTTTTCGAAGGCAAGACCACTGGCACACCAATTTCGCTGATGATCGAGAATGTCGACCAGCGTTCGAAGGACTATAGCGAGGTCGCCAAGGCCTATCGCCCCGGTCATGCGGACTATGCCTATGATCGCAAATATGGCTTCCGGGACTATCGCGGCGGGGGCCGCTCGAGCGCCCGTGAAACCGCCGCCCGTGTCGCTGCCGGTGCGATTGCCCGCAAGGTGATCGCTGGAGTTGAAGTCCACGCCTGGGTGGCCGAAATTGGCGGAGATGCAATTGATCCGGCCGCATTCGACCGCGAACAGGTGCTGCAAAATCCGTTTTTCTGCCCGGATGCGAATGCCGCCAGACGCTGGGAAGGTCTGGTCGACGGCGCGCGCAAGGATGGCAGCAGTCTTGGTGCGATCATCGCCTGTCAGGCAAGTGGTGTACCGGCTGGCTGGGGTGCACCCGTCTATGCCAAGCTCGACAGCGAGATAGCGGCGGCGATGATGACGATCAATGCGACCAAGGGCGTGGAAATCGGAGACGGCTTTGCGGCCGCCCGTCTGCGCGGGGAAGAAAATGCCGACACGATGCGTCCCGGCGATGACGGTCCCGAATTCGGCGCCAATCATGCCGGCGGAACCGCGGGCGGTATTTCCACTGGCCAGCAAGTATTTTGCCGGGTCGCTTTCAAACCGACCAGTTCGATCCTGACTCCCGTCGAGACGGTGACCCGTGAGGGCGAAGCGACCGAGATCGTAACCAAGGGCCGCCATGACCCTTGTGTCGGTATTCGCGGCGTACCGGTAGTCGAGGCGATGATGGCGCTGGTGCTGGCGGACCAGAAGCTGATGCACCGGGCCCAATGCGGCAATGTCGCAGGAGGTCCCGATTGATATATCGGTTCGGCCTGATCCTCCCGCTGCTTTTGATCGCGTCCTGTACGCCATCGGAACAGCCATCCGGGGAGCAAGATGAAGACCAGAGCAAGAGCGAGGCCAGCAGTGAACCGGAAAGCGACGGCCTTGTCGCCTATCCCGACCGGTTCGGACCGTTCCGGATCGGTAGCACCTACCAGAAGTTGTCCGGTGAGCATGACCTGAAACTGGAATATTCCTCCGAAGTGGAGGACTGGAACAATCCCCAGCCGACCGGCAAGGGGTGCGAAGCCTTCAGTCTGTCCGAAGACTGGCCCTATGCCGGGCTGATGTTCGAGGATGGCATTCTCACCCGCGTCGACTTCTACCGCCCGAACCGGGATGCGGAACTTCGTCCAAAATCCGCGATTACGGAACAGAATATCGCTTTGGGCAGCACTATTTATGCCGCAAAAAAGGCCTATGGCGATGCGCTGGTCCAGACGCCGCACCCCTATCTGGAAGACCAGGGTTCCTATCTGACCGTCGAAGGTGAGCCCGTCGATTCCGGGCGATCATATGGCATTGTGTTCGAAACCGACGAGCATGTGGTGACCAGTTTCCGCATCGGTGATTCTCGCAGCATCCAGTATATTGAAGGTTGTCTGTAGCGCGATGATCGAGCTGATCCTTCACGTGGCCAATGACTATATTCAGGCGAACAAGGCGATTATTGGCCTCGTCATACTGGCATTTCTGTTCACCGGCTTTTTCATGGAACGCTTTCCCGCCGCGGTGGTCGCCGTGCTGGGCGCCTGCATGTTCCTGTTCCTCGGGATCATTGATTCCGACGGCCTGTTTTCGGTCTTCTCCAATACGGCACCCATCACCATTGCCGCCATGTTCATTCTCTCAGGTGCCTTGCTGAGAACCGGCACGATTGATGCGATTGCCGGGTTCATCATCGCCCGGGCGCGCAAACAACCCAGACTGGCCGTGGTCGAGATGTTTCTCGGTGCCTTTGTCGCTTCGGCCTTCATGAACAATACGCCGGTGGTGCTGGTGCTGATCCCGATCATCATCCGGCTGTCCCGGGCCACTGGCATATCGTCGAAGAAGCTGCTGATACCGCTGAGCTTTGTCTGTATATTGGGCGGCACCACCACGCTCATCGGAACATCGACCAACCTGATTGTGGACGCGGTGGCGCGCGATACCGGCATGACCGGGTTCGGGATATTCGAGATCACGCCTTACGGACTGGTTGCTGCGGTTGCCGGGATGATCATGATGGCCCTGTTCAGCAGCTGGCTGCTGCCCAGCGGTCAGGTCAGCGGCGAGTTTGCAAGCAATGACGAAAGCGCTTTCCTGACCGAACTGACCGTCCGCAACCGGTCGGAAGCCAATGGCAGGCGCACCGCCGATGTGCCGATATTTCGACGGGCGGGAATCCGGGTGACAGCTGTCAGCCGCGACGGCAATTACATCCGCCATGATCTCGAGCATTTCGTGCTCGAGTCCGGAGACCGGGTCGCGGTACAGCTGGATCTCGCGGAACTGATCTCGCTCAGGGAATCACCGGATTTCAAGATCGGGATCATTCGGTCCGGTGATGTGGGACCGCTCGGCGAAGAACTGGTCGAGGCGACGGTGGCACCCAGCCACCCCAGTATCGGCAACCGTCTGTTTGATATCCCGTTCCTGTCCCAGTTGAACGTGCGAATTCTTGGTATGACGCGTTTCCGTAACTTGCCGCGGTCGGACCTGACCAATGCCCGGATCCACGCAGCGGACCGGTTGCTGGTCACCGGATCCAGCGAAGATATTGCGCGGATGTATGAGAATCCGAACCTGTTTGGCGTCGGTCAGACCAAGATCCGGGCCTTTCGGCGTGATCGGGCCCCGATTGCCATTGGTGCTCTGGTGGCGGTTGTCGCACTTGCGGCGCTCAACATCATTCCGCTGGCAGTTGCCGCGATTCTGGCAGTCGGCGCGATTTTGCTGGCCCGCTGCATCGATGCAGAGGAGGCCTGGGGGTCGATTGACGGCAATGTGCTGGTTCTGATTTTCGGCATGCTGGCCGTCGGACTCGGGCTCCAGCAGGCGGGGAGCGTGGACCTGATTGTTAATGTGCTGACACCCTATTTGCGGGATATTCCGCCCTGGGGGCTGGTCTTTGCCATTTATGTTCTGTCGGTGATCATGACCGAGATTGTGACCAACAATGCGGTGGCGATCATCATCACGCCAATTGCCATCGCGCTGGGACAGGATCTCGGCGTCGATCCCCGACCGCTGGTCATTGCCGTGATGTTTGCCGCGTCGGCCAGTTTCGCCACACCGATTGGCTACCAGACCAATACGCTGGTTTACGCGGCAGGCAATTACCGGTTCACCGACTTTTTCAAGGCGGGCATTCCGCTCACCATCGGCGTCGGTCTGGCGACCTGTCTGGCCATCAGTTTTTGGGTCTGAGATGGAATTCGCAAGATCTGATGCGGATATCGCGCTTGCCCCGGATCGAGGGCGTCTATAGGTTCGGCAAAAATCAAAACGGGGAATGGTGCAATGCTGTCTGTCTGGTTCAAAATACCGCTTTGGCAGCGGGTCATCGGTGCGCTGATCCTGGGTGTTGCGGCCGGCCTCTACTGGGGTCCCGATGCGGAATCGATCAAATGGATCGGGGATTTCTTCATCAAGGCAATCAAGATGCTGGTCGTCCCGCTGATCTTCTTCAGCCTTGTGGCCGGTGTTGCCGCCATTGGCGACTTGCGCAAGCTCGGAGCAGTCGGCGGACGGGCAATCATCCTTTTCGTGGTCAGCGGTCAGATCGCCGTATGGCTGGGCCTCGCACTCGGCACCGGTGCGATCAATCTCGGCCTGTTCCCGAGCAAGGAAGAACTCGGCACACCCGAAGTGCCGACACCGGCGCCGAATGAAACCACCGCCGTTGACATGATCCTGTCGATCGTCCCGGAAAGCCCGGTACAGGTGATGGCTGATGTCGCCGTGCTGCCGTTGATTGTGTTTTCCTTGCTCATCGGGATCGGCATCCTGATGGCCAAGGAAGACGGGGAGCCGGTTCAGAAAATTTTCGATAGCGGTGCGATTGTCATGCAGAAAGTGACGATGATCGTCATGGAGCTGACTCCGTTCGGTGTATTTGCGCTGATGGCCTGGGTGGCGGGCACGCTGGGCGTTGATGCGCTCAAGGCGCTGAGCTGGCTGGTGGTACTGAACTATGTCGGCTGCCTGCTGATCATCGGGGTGATGTACTCGGCGATGATCAAATTGATCGCCAAGCTCCCGGTAGTGGATTTCTTCCGCGGGATTATCGATGCGATCGCGGTCAGCTACTCAACCGCAAGCTCCAATGCCACTTTGCCGGTAACCTTGCGTTGCGCACGCCGAAATCTGGGCGTCAGCAATTCGGTCGCCAGTTTCGTGATCTCGCTGGGTGCGACGATCAATATGAACGGCACGGCCATGTATCTCGGTCTTGCAACCCTCTTTGGTGCTTCCATTTTCGGAGTGGACCTGAGCTGGGGACAATATTTCCTTATTTCCATTCTCGCGACACTGGGGGCGATTGGCGCAGCCGGCATACCGGGGGCGGGCCTCATCATGATGGCGCTGGTGTTCGGCGCAGTGGGCGTCCCGCTGGAAACGATTGCCTTTGTTGCCGGTGTCGACCGGATCATGGATATGATGCGCACAACGACGAACGTCAGCGGCGATGCGGCGGTGGCCACGACAGTGGCCAGCCTCACAAATGAAATTGACCGCGAGGAAATGATCTCCGCCGACGATGTCTGACGCAGGATAACAGGCCCTCAGGCCCTTTGCGAACCCGACTGCCCAACCGAGCGCCGGTACAGGTGCCAGGTGGCGTGCCCGAGCACCGGAAGCACCACGAATAACCCTAGGAAGAAAGGCAGCATCGCGACAAACAGGGTGATAGCGATTACCGCTGCCCAGATCAGCATGACTCGCGTGTTGGAACGGACCGTCGCCAGGCTGACGATGATGGCGGTGATAAAATCGACTTCGCGATCAACCAGCATTGGCAGGCTGGCCACGGTGATGGCATAGAATGCGAGCGCGATCAGCGCCCCGAAAAAGCTGCCCACCACCAGCATCGCGATCCCGGCGCCGGTGCGGAACAGCTCCATCGATTCCGAGGCCAGCCCGGACTCCGCGAGGAATATCGCGAAAATGCCGTGCGCGATCATCAGCCAGAAACCGAAGGCAACGAACAGGATGACGCCCATGCTGATAATCTGCTCGTCACCATGTCCGCGCAGGGCGCCAAGAACCGCGCGCCAGCTCATCGGCAGGCCCGCCTCGCGACGCCGGCTGACTTCATAGAGACCCACCGCGACAAAAGGCGCGAGAAGCGGGAATCCCGCGGCGGCCGGAACCAGCCAGAAGACCTCGCCCCTGACAAACAGGGCGAAATAGAGAAATATGCCGGCCCCAACATAGATGGCGGCGAAAAACAGTCCGAAAGCTGGATGGGCCCTGAAATCCCGCCACCCGGCCGCCAGTGCAGCCCTGAGATCACCAACCGTGAGATTTTTTGCCACCGACACCGGGGCAGTGGGAGCCTGTTCAGCTGTGCTCATGACATCCCCTCCTGTGCAGGGATTGTGCCTCAAAATCGCGATTCCATCAAGTTCGGGCCCGGAGCCGTGCAATCCGCCCGGTGACCGGTGACCGGATTGCTGCCTTTGGTTCCGAATGGGATCTGTGTTATTTTTGCCGGAAATCTCCGCTCAATTGTAAATTTTGTCTCCAGATCCGTCTCAGGCCAGTAATAATCTTGTTGGCGACCAGTCGGCATGTTAGCGACCGTTCCATATTTTGACGCAGTCTCTCCCGGACGCCGTCAGGACAGATATGTGGGGCGTATATGAAAAAACTTCTTCTGGCTTCGGCGGCTTTGCTGGTGGCAACTCCGGCCACGGCCGCAACTTTTGTTGTCGACGCTTTCGATAACAGCGTTTCCGGCGGTACCGGACTGAGTACGATTTCACTCACTGCGGGGCAGGTGTTTACCGTCATCTCAAGTACCGATGATCTCTGGAGCGCCGGTGCGCTCCCGCGTTTCTCGGATGCCAACGGACTGGTCGCAGACCGCTTCGCAACGGCTATGGATGATTCTGGTCAAGCCGTAGGCACCCAGATCGGCCGCGACTTTGGCACTTTTAGCGCCTTCGGCCTCTCCGCTGCCTTTGGTACGCTGGTCGGCAATATCAACGGCAATTACCAGGTTATCGGCGCAGATTTTTCTGGCGCGGCGTGGGATACCGGCACTCTGGAACTGTTCTACTGGGACAGCAATCAGCGCGACAATTTCGGCGATATCAGCTTTGAAATAAACGCGGTTCCCGAGCCCGCAACCTGGGCGTTCATGATCTTCGGCTTTGGCGCCATCGGCAGTGCCATGCGCCGTCGCAAAACGGTCAGTACGAAAGTCAGCTACAGCTGATCAGAGACAGTCTTGCTGCATGCAAGATCGGCAGAAAAAGGCCTCGCCAGACATCGTCTGCGGGGCTTTTTTGTGCCTGAAGCGCTTCTCTGCGATGGCGGCTGCCTAGTCCGCGAACGGATCGGTGACCAGGATCGTATCTTCGCGCTCGGGTGATGTGGAGACCAGGGCGACCGGGCACTGGATCAGTTCTTCGACCCGCTTGATATATTTGATCGCCTGTGCCGGCAGATCGGCCCAGCTTCTTGCCCCGGCGGTTGATTCACTCCAGCCCGGCATTGTTTCGTAGATCGGCTTGACGCCTTCCTGGTCCTGATGATGCGGCGGCAGATAGTCGTAAGTCACGCCGTCAAGATCATAGCCGATGCAGATTTTCAGTTCCTCGAATCCGTCGAGCACGTCGAGCTTGGTGAGGGCAATGCCGGCGACACCGGACACGGCCAGTGCCTGGCGGACGAGTACCGCATCAAACCAGCCGCAGCGCCGCTGGCGGCCGGTATTGGTCCCGAATTCATGCCCGCGTTCGCCCAGCCGCTGCCCGACATCATCATCCAGCTCTGTCGGGAAAGGACCCGAACCGACCCGGGTGGTGTAAGCCTTGACGATCCCCAGCACATAGCCAGTCCCGGAAGGTCCGAGGCCGGATCCACCAGCCGCGGTACCCGAGATGGTATTGGAACTGGTGACAAAGGGATAGGTGCCGTGGTCAACATCAAGCAGGACGCCCTGCGCGCCCTCGAACAATATCCTGTCGCCACGCTTGCGGGCTTCGTTGAGGCGCTTCCAGACCGGCTGCGCATATTGCAGGACCGAGTCCGCGATCTCTCGCAGATCGGCGAGCAGGCGTGTCCGGTCCACAGGCGGTTCGCCAAATCCTGCCCGCAGCGCGTCATGGTGCGCGCAAAGCCGGTCCAGTTGCGGACCGAGATCATCGAGATGCGCGAGGTCGCACACCCGGATCGAACGGCGTCCGACCTTGTCTTCATAGGCCGGACCAATGCCGCGCCTCGTGGTGCCGATCTTGCCCTTGCCGCTGGCATCTTCGCGCATCGCATCGAGATCGCGGTGGATCGGCAGGATCAGCGGGCAGTTTTCGGCAATCCCGAAATTGTCCGCGTTGATTGCCACGCCTTGATTGGACAGCTTTTCAATCTCGTCCCGCAAATGCCAGGGATCGAGAACCACGCCGTTGCCGATGATCGACAGGGCCCCGCGGACGATCCCGGACGGCAGCAGCGACAGCTTGTAGACTTCGCCATCGACGACCAGCGTATGGCCGGCATTATGACCGCCCTGGAAGCGCACAACGACATTGGCGCGTTCAGACAGCCAGTCGACAATCTTGCCCTTGCCTTCATCGCCCCACTGGGCGCCGATTACGGTTACATTTGCCATGGCTGAAAGGTCTTCCTGTTGATCATGTCTCTACCGGGTCGCTGCCATCGAGAATATGGCTGCATCCGAGGTTTTGCGAGCTGTCAGCTTCGGTCAATGCTGCCACTGTCCGCCACCCTTCGGCGCGGAGTGCTGCCGCCCGTTCGCGGTCATGTCCGAGTGGCAGGAACAGGGTCTTGCGGACCTTGCTTCCACTGCCCGCGCCGACCAGCGGACCGGGATAAAGGGAGAAGCCGACGGCGGGTTCAGCGCTGCCATCGGGCCGGGCAATTTCATAACTGCCCCCGCGGCCCATCGCGCCGACAAAGCCGTCTGCAAACAATGTAAAGCCGAACCAGTTCTGATATTCGAAACCATGCCGTTCTGTTGGGTCAAGTGTAAGATCCGCCTTGTCCCGGATGGTATCAGCGATCGCGGCAATGCCGTCGAGCCGCGAGGACAGGAGGGCGTCAGCATCCAACGCCCGCATTTTGGCCATCGCATCGTCAAATGGTCCAGTGGCTTCGATCAGCGGCAGATATCCGGTGGCGCCCAGTTCGGCGAGACCACCGGCGTCTTTCATATCGAGCTCCCGGCGCACTTCACTGGCCTGGGCGCTGCTCAGGGGTAGCGGACCGCCCGACAGAATATCGATCAGGTCGGGCATGGTAAAATCCACCGTGATGCCGGTCAGCCCGGCGCGTTCCAGCGCTTCAATCGCGACCGAAACAATTTCGCTGGCGGCGGCAACGCTATCGATACCAATCAGCTCCGCGCCAATCTGCAACCGGCTGCGTTCCGGACGCAGCTGGCCCGAGCGCAGTTTCAGCACCGTGCCCGAATAGCTGAGCCGCAGCGGTCGCGGTACATCGGCCATGCTGGTGGACGCGATTCGGCCGATCTGCATGGTCACATCCGGCCGCAGGGCCAGCGTCCGCTGGGAGATCGGATCGACAAGGCGCATCAGGTCGCTTTTCGCCGAACCGGTCATGCGGCTGGTCAGGACATCCTCATATTCCGCCAGCGGCGGCGACACGCGGGCATAGCCGTGACTGGCCAGCGTATCGAGAATATCGCGCTCCATGCGCGACGCCGCCTCCGCGTGCGGCGGCAGCGCATCGTGAAAGCCCTCGGGCAGCAAGTTGGACCGCTTTTGCATGATCTCTGCTCCATAGCCCAAGCACCGGCTCAGGCCATCGCTTTTTTTGGTTGCCGGCCTTTATTCGAAGCGCAGCGCCTTGACGGTTTTGACGCCTTCCAGTTGGCAAACGCTCCACAGCACCGGCTCCTCGACCGGCGAGTCGATAGACAGCAGCAGGACCGCTTCGCCGCCAGGTACGTCCGAGCGACGTCCGAGATGGAATGTCCCGATATTGACATCGGCCTGACCGAGAGTGGACCCGACACTGCCGATAAATCCGGGCTGATCCTCGTTGACGACATAGAGCATGTCGCCTTCCAGATCGGCCTCGACCTTGATGCCGAACATTTCGACCAGTCGCGGACCCGAGCTGCCGAACAAGGTGCCTGCTACCGATTTTTCACCTTCGCCGGTGGAGACCGATACACGCACCAGTGTGTGATAGTCTCCTTCCCGTTCGTGCCGCACTTCGCGTACGTCCAGCCCGCGTTCCTTGGCGAGATAGGGGGCGTTGACCATATTCACCGTGTCGCTATAGGCGCGCATCAGTCCGGCGAGGACCGCCGCCGTAATTGGCTTCTGGTCCAGCTCAGCGGCGGCTCCTTCAACTTCCACCGAGACGCCACGGATCTGGTCACCGGCCAGCTGACCGACCAGCGAACCCAGCTGGGTAGCGAGCGCCATATAGGGCTTCAGCTTCGGCGCTTGCTCGGCCGAAAGGCTCGGCATGTTGAGGGCATTGGTGACACCGCCATTGACCAGATAATCGGCCATTTGCTCGGCCACCTGAATCGCCACATTGACCTGCGCCTCGCTGGTCGATGCGCCGAGATGCGGCGTACAGATCAGGTTTGGCGTGCCGAACAACGGGTTTTCCTTTGCCGGTTCTTCTGCATACACGTCGAGAGCCGCACCAGCGACATGGCCGGATTCCAAAGCCTGCTTGAGTGCATCTTCGTCGATCAGGCCACCGCGAGCGCAATTGATGATGCGCACGCCCGGCTTGGTTTTGGCAAGCGCTTCCGCCGACAGGATATTGCGGGTCTGGTCGGTGAGCGGTGTGTGCATCGTGATGAAGTCGGCCCGGGCAAGAAGATCATCCAGAGCGACTTTCTCGACGCCGATTTCGACCGCCCGTTCCTCGGTCAGGAAGGGGTCATAGGCAATCACTTTCATGCGCAGTCCGATCGCGCGTTCGGCCACGATCGAACCGATATTGCCGGCACCGATCAGGCCGAGCGTCTTGCTGGTCAGCTCGACGCCCATATATTTGGATTTCTCCCACTTGCCGGCCTGGGTCGAAGCATCGGCGGAGGGCAGCTGGCGCGCGAGGGCGAACATCATCGCAATCGCATGTTCGGCCGTGGTGATGCTGTTGCCAAAGGGCGTGTTCATCACGACCACGCCTTTTGCCGAGGCGGCGGGAATATCGACATTGTCCACCCCGATCCCGGCGCGGCCAACCACTTTCAGGTTGGCGGCGGCATCCAGAATTTCAGGCGTGACCTTGGTCGATGAGCGGATGGCGAGACCGTCATATTCGCCGATGATTTGCAGCAGTTCTTCCGGTGTCTGACCGGTGATTTCATCGACTTCGACGCCGCGGTCGCGGAAAATCTCGGCGGCTTTGGGATCCATTTTGTCGGAAATAAGTACTTTGGGCATGATGGGTTATCCTTGAGAATTCTTTGCGTCACCCCCGACCGGATCGGGGGTCCATTTCCGCTGCCTTCACACTGACGCAACTTCGGGAATTGGGTTCCCGCTTTTGCGGGAATGACGAAGGGTTGTCAGATGGAGGCTTTCACCTGGGCATAGGCCCATTCGATCCAGGGCAGCAGGCGGCGGACGTCTTCTTCCTCGACCGTGGAACCGCACCAGATGCGCAGGCTTGGCGGGGCATCGCGATAGCCGTTGAAATCATAACCGATGCCCATTTCGTCCAGCATTCCGGCGATTTTCTTCGGCACAGCCGCCTGACTGTCGGCGTCGAGTCCATCATACCAGTCACCCTGGAAAACCATGCAAATGCCGGTATTGGTCCATTTCGCCGGATCGCTGACCATGTTGCGGAGCCACGGGGTGGCTTCGATCCAGTCATGCACAATCTTCGCGTTGCGGTCAGCCCGGGCATGAAGCTCCGGCAGGCCGCCAATCGATTTCGCCCATTCGAGCGAAGCGATATAGTCCTCGGTGGCCAGCAGCGATGGCGTATTGATCGTCGCGCCTTCAAAGATTGCGCGATTGAGTTTGTCGCCTTTTTTCACGCGGAAGATTTTGGGCAGCGGCCAGTCGGGATTGTGGCTTTCAATCCGTTCGACAGCGCGCGGGCTGAGGATCAGCATGCCGTGGCCGGCCTCCGATCCCATGACTTTCTGCCAGCTATAGGTGGTGGCATCGAGTTTCGGCCAATCCATCGGCTGAGCGAAGACTGCGCTGGTCGCGTCATTGATGGTGACGCCTTCGCGGTCATCGGCAATCCAGTCCGTATCCGGGATTTTCGCGCCCGATGTGGTGCCGTTCCAGGTGAAGACAATATCATCACCCTTGTCGATCTGGGTCAGGTCGGGAATCTCGCCATAATCGGCTTCCAGCGTTGTCAGATTCGCCGGCTTGAGCTGTTTGACAGCGTCCTGAATCCAGACATTGCCGAAACTTTCCCAAGCCGCGACGGTCACCGGACGAGCTCCGAGCATGTTCCACATCGCCAGTTCGACGGCTCCGGTATCCGAAGCCGGAACAATGCCGATCAGATAGTCATCGGGAATGCCGAGCAGCTCGCGCGACAGGTCGATGGCATATTTCAGCCGGCCTTTGCCGGTGGCCGAACGATGGGACCGTCCCATGGCGATGGTGTTGATTTTGTCGAGTGACCAACCGGGAAACTTGGCTGTAGGCCCCGAAGAAAAATTGGGGCAGTCCGGACGCAACTCGGGCGTCGGTATTGTCGTATCAGTCATGTCTTGCTTCTCCTTGCAGAGAGCTCGCGCGGCGTTGGGACCGCGTGGCCCGTTGCCGCAATGTCTGTTGCGGCGCAACATGTCAAGAAGCAAATCCGGCGGCGCGCAAAATACAAATGCGCGGGCGGATTATTTTTTGTAGAGAACTTTTCCGCGGCGGAGTACCAGCAGTTTTTCCATCGATACCGGATGGAAATAGGCTTCAACCCGGTCGCCTTCCGGAGTGGTGCCATAGACTTCATAGCAGCCGCCATCGACCTTGGATTTTTTCACTTTCCAGCCTTTTTCAACCAGATCGGCTTCCAGCGCGTCGCGGCTGACCCACCCCGATTGTGGTCCGGCTTCGCACTTCATCTTGCCGGTTGCATGAGCGGGTGAGGACAGACCTACCGTCATGACGGCGGACGCGAGGGCGGCGGTGAGGACAGGATATTTCATGTTTCAAACTCCAACTGGAAACGCCCGGCGGGCAGGGGATTATTCGGTCACCGGCGAATCATCGGTCGCCGTCATCTTTTTCCTTCTGCCATAAATGATAATCATTCGCAATAACTGTAATAGCCCCAGGGGAATAAAATGGACCAGAGCCCCGGTGACGCCGTCATGGATCAGCAGCCAGTGCGCCAGCGTCAGCAGCGCCGCAGCATAGACCAGTCGCTGCAGATGCTTCCAGTTGCGACCCAGCCAGCGCATGGCGGCATTGTGGCTGGTCATGGCGAGCGGCACGAACAGCAGTATGGCCGCCCAGCCAGTCCAGATTCCCGGCGCCCAGAATTCGGCCAATATGGGTTCCAGCTCTTCCATGTCGATCAGGTAGAAGATCAAATGCAGCACCGCATATCCGAACGCGGCCAGTCCCAGAGCGCGGCGTCGCCGCACCAGCCAGGCAATCCAGGGTCGGTTACCGAACATTGTCTGCAGCGGGGAAATGACCATCGCGGCAATCATGAACCGCGCGGAAAACTCGCCGGTCGGATGCAGCATTTCCATCGCGATCAGCTGGCCGGAATAATAGGCGGTGAGCATCGGAATGGCGGGAATGGCGAGAAGTAGCCAGAAAACCGGCAGGCTGTTCAGGATCCGCAGCACGTTCGTCATGTCCGCTCTTTGACCAGTGCAAAGGCGAACGTCCAGCAGATTATTGTGTCAGTTTGTCGCAAAACACCTGACCAAAACGGTCTCGTTAACCTTTTTTTAACCATGTTCGGCCAGCTAAAAAGCATGGACAATAGCCGAACATCTGGAACCCGGGCGCGCGGGATTGCCCTGACGATTGTCGGGGCCTTTTTGCTGAGCGCTTGCGGCGCCATTCCCGGTGGTGATGGTCAGCAGGCCAAGAGACCGCAGGCTTCGGCGGGTCTGGGTAATTTCGATCCGTCCCCGTCCGCGCGGCAGTGCTTCAGCAAGCTGAGCAAGGCCAATGTGCGTTTTTCACCTCTACCCAACCGGAATTTCGTCGGCGGCTGCAGCCAGATTGACAGTATCAAGCTGCTTGATGTGGGTGCGGAAGTCACCAATCTGGGACCGGTACGATGTGAGCTGGCGAGCCGATTTGCCGCCTGGACGGAATTTGCCGTGAAACGGGCGGCACGCAAATATCTCGGCAGCGAGCTGGAGCGTATCGAGACCATGGGCAGCTATAGTTGCCGCAATATTTCAGGCTCCAGGCGTCTGTCGCAACATGCCCATGCCAACGCGATTGACGTATCCGGATTCGTGCTTGCCGATGGCCGTCGCATCACGCTGATCAATGACTGGAATAGCGGGCGGCGCGAACGGCAGTTTTTCGAAGCGATTCACCAGAGCGCGTGCAAACGTTTTGGCACCGTTCTCAGCCCCGACTATAACGCTGCGCACCGCGATCATTTCCATTTCGACATGAGCGGCAACGGCTATTGTCGGTAGGCTCGCCCATTCCAGCCCACAGAAAATCGATGAACGTCATTGGCAAGACACCGGTCTTTGCTTAGGGCAGATACATGACAAATAAAGATTTGCACGACCGCCGCTTCTACCGTGCCAAACAGGAAGCGGATTTCGCCAAACAGGTAGAGCCCAGGACCCCGCAGAC
>JBCBZY010000306.1:0-3429 GCA_039815115.1 Pseudomonadota bacterium
CCTATTCCAAGGAATATGAGATCGAGCGCTATTATCGCGATGCGCTGCTCATGTGTATTGGCGAGGGTACCAACGAAATGCAGCGCATGATCATTTCGAAACAATGGGTGAAAAGGAATCCGGCTTGAGCGCAAAACAGCCTCTCAAAGGCTTTCGGGTTCTCTCGGCAGAACAATATGGAGCCGGTCCCTATGGCACGATGTTTCTGGCCCAGATGGGTGCCGAAGTCATCAAGATCGAGCCGCCCAAGGGCGGTGACACCGCGCGCCATGTCGGGCCACACTGGCTGCGGGAGCAGGAAAGCCTCTATTTCCAGAGTTTCAACCTCAACAAGCGCTCGCTGACCCTCGATCTGCGCAGTGACAAGGGGATGGATATCCTGCATCAACTGGTGCGGGAATCCCATGTCATGGCCAATAATCTGCGCGGGGATGTTCCGGCAAAAATCGGCCTGGATTATGCAGCGTTGAAGTCGGTCAATCCGGCGATCATCTGCGCACATGTATCTGCTTATGGCCGGGACAATGATCGCGCGAAATGGCCCGGCTATGACTATCTGATGCAGGCCGAGGCGGGATTTTGTGCCCTCACCGGCGATCCGGACGGGCCGCCCGTGCGCTTTGGCCTGTCCATGGTCGATTTCATGTCAGGCACGCAAATGGCGGTGGGACTGCTCGCCGCCCTGCTCGATTCCCAGCGATCCGGCGAAGGGTGCGACGTGGATGTCGACCTGCTTTCGGCCGCCGTGCATCAAACCAGCTATCCGGCGCTGTGGTACATGAACGAGAATGACATTACCGGGCGAGCGCCAAACGGGGCGCATCCCTCTGCGACGCCCAGCCAGATGTTCAGGGCAACGGACGGATGGATGTTCGTCATGGCCCAGATCCCCAAATTCTGGCCCATCCTTTGTGACAGGATCGGGCATCCGGAACTGATCGGGGACCCGCGCTTTGATACGCCGGCCAACCGGCTGAACAATCGTCCGGCGCTGTCCGAAATTCTGAATGCGATTTTCGCCGAACATCCGGTACAGCACTGGCTGTCCCTGCTCGAAGGGCAAGTCCCGGTTGCTCCGGTTTATCAGCTGGATCAGGCCCTCGACAATCCCTGGCTGGAGACAATCGGCATGCGCGAAACGATCAGCCATCCCGACCGCGAAGAGATGGATGTCCTCTCCAGTCCGATCAAGCTGGATGGCGAGCGCCTTCCCAATCGTCCGGGGCCGCTTCTGGGACAGGACAGCGACGCTATTCTCGGTGATCTGGGATATGATAATGACGCGATCGCGGCGCTTCGTGCCGACGGAATCGTGTGATCCGATGGGCAAGCTCACCGGCATAAAGGTCGTCGACCTCTCGCTGTTTCTGCCGGGCCCGATGCTCAGCATGATGATGGCGGATCATGGCGCCGAGGTGATCAAGGTGGAGCCGCCTGCAGGTGATCCGGCTCGGCAGATGGAACCGATGGAGGCGGGCCAGTCGGTCTGGTTCCGCAATCTCAACCGCGGCAAGCAGGCCGAAGCGCTCGATCTGAAATCCGATGCGGGACGCGACCGGCTATGGGCTTTGCTGGCGGATGCGGATGTCATGATAGAGGGCTTTCGGCCCGGCGTCATGCAGCGGCTGGGATTTGACTATGACACCGTGGCAGCGAGGAATTCGGCGATCGTCTATTGCTCGATATCGGCTTTCGGTCAGGAAGGCGAAATGGCCCATCATCCGGCCCATGATCTGGCGGTCCAGGCGCTGTCCGGCTTTCTCTCGGTCAATGATGGCACGGATGGCATGCCGGTTGTCCCCGGCGTGCCGTCGGCGGACATGGCGGCGGGTCTGAACGGACTGTCGGCGGTACTCATGGCGCTGATCGGCCGGGAAAAGACCGGCAAGGGCGATTATGTCGACATCGCCATGTTCGATTCGATGCTGCCCTGGTCCGCGCATATTGCCGGCGGAGCGATCAACGGCGGTGAGCCGCCCGTGTCGCAAAACCAGCGCTCGCTTGGCGGCGCGGCCTTTTACCAGGTCTATCGCACGGCTGATGACCGGCATGTGGTTCTGGGAGCCCGGGAAGTGAAATTCGCGAAAAATCTGCTCACGGCGCTGGACCGGCTGGATCTGCTGCCGCTGGCCGAGCTGGAGGCCGGACCGCCGCAGGCCCCGCTGATTGCCTTTTTGCGGGAAACCTTCGCTACCCGCACACGCGATGAATGGGTGCAATGGTTTGCCGACAAGGATGTCGCCTTTTCGCCGGTGCTCAATTTTCGCGAGGCGCTGGATCAGGATTTCGTGAAAGAGAAAGGCCTGCTGGTCGAAGCCGAGGGTGCGCACCAGATTGCGCCTGCTTTTACCTTCCGGTCTGACGAACCCTGGGTTCCCGAAGATTCACCGGAGCTGCCGGAGTAATGGCCCGATCAGTCGACCTCGATATGCATCGAATAGGCGAAGCGTTCGCCGGGATGGTAGCTCGCCGAAATTTCGAACAAACGGTCATTCTGATCATAATAGCAGCGCAGGATGCGCAGCACCGGATCGCCCTCCTCTATGCCCAGATTATCGGCGAAATGCGGCAGGGCGGCAACCGCCTGAATATCCTGGGTCACGCGGGTGACCGTGACTTTCCCATATTCCTCGATCTGCTTGAACAGCGTCGCACCCTCGACGTCGATCTGACTGACCGTGTCCTTGAGATCGGGACTCACCCAGGCGACGGTAATTGCGATCGGCCGCTTGCGTCCCGATTTCAGCCTCTTGCCGTGAAAAACAAACCATTCGTGCTTCGGACTGATGCCGATTTGCTCGGCAATTTTCTCGGGAATTTCCTGCGGTTCCAGCTGTTCAAAGCTGATCGTCGTATCATGCGCATATTGCAGAATCTCGCCGACATTGCTGAGCGGCTGATGCAGAGCCCCGGCACGCGCAGTGGCAGGCTGGACCACGGTGCCCGACCCGCGCTTGCGGGCAATCAGGCCTTCCGAGGTCAGTTTGCGCAGCGCCTCGCGCACCGTGAAGCGGCTGACATCATATTTTTTGCAAAGCACGGATTCGGTCGGAAAATCTCCCGGATCGGGATAGTCTCCGCGCAACACCGCTTCGCGCAGTTCATCAGCCAGCACCAGATATCGCGGTTGCTTTTTGGCGGCAGTCGTTTTTTGTCCGGACATATGGCTGTCTTAAGGGGCGCGGACTCATGACGCAAGAGAGCCTGACCGAGAAATTGGCCACGCATCTTTTGCGGCCTGTTGATGAAGCCACCCGGCAGCGCGCGAGGCTGCATTTGCTCGACTGGCTGGGCTGTGTGGCGGGGGCACTGGCGACTGACGCGGGCAGCATGCCGAAGCAAATGTCGGGGCCGACCGAGTATCAGGCGTCATGGCTCGGCAATGTTCTGGAAATGGATGATATTCACAGATCGTCGATTCTCCATCCG